>JAZLGV010000104.1:0-5954 GCA_045616505.1 Candidatus Gastranaerophilaceae bacterium
CATTCCCGTTCAACCGGTGTAAGATGTTTATAATGACACATAGTTACCTCCTGATGTTTTGATTTTTTCCCAACTTTATTTTATCAGAAGTCTGTGTGTCATTTTTATTTTGTTGCACTTATATTGTTCATTCGCCAAGAAAAGACCGCCAAAAAAGTGTTAAAAAGTATATGGATGAAATTAAAAAAAATCAGAAAAAAGGTGGAGGCGAAAAACTTTTTTATGAGCAGTTAGTACAGGTTGGAGATATGCACGATAGTGGAAATAAATTTAGTCAGGATGAAGCAAAAAAATGTAAAGAAATTTTAAAAGAATATGCAGAGGATTTTCAACAAAGAAATCCTAATTTGTATGTATTTAATGCAGTTATTCATATGGATGAAGCAACACCGCATTTACATATTGATTATATTCCTTTGGCAAAAGAAAATTATAAACAAGGATTAAAGGTTAGAAATTCTTTATCACGAGCTTTACAGGAACAGGGAATAGAAAAAGGGGAAGGAAATGTAAAGAGTAATGAATTTACAAATTGGAGACAAAAAGAAATAGAAGAAATAGAAAAAGTATGTCAAAAATATAATGTTAAAACTAAACATTTAAATTCAGAAAAAAGAGATTATTTAACTCCAGACCAATATAGGGAAGCAGGAAGATTGGCAGACAAACAAATTGAACAATTAAAAAAAGACGGGAATTTACTTACTCCTGAACAGGCAAAAGAAATTGTTAAAAAAGAATTAAATAAAAATTCAGAAAAACAAATAGAAAATTTTAATCAGGTTAAAACAAAGGAAACCAATGAGATTGAAGCAAAAAATCAAGAAAAGACAGAAAAGCCTCAAATTTTATCTAAAATTACAGAAAATCAATCTCATATAAGCCCTGTAAACGAACGAAAAGAAAGCCAAACGATAAATACTATTGCTGAAGTAAAACAATCTGTTTCGGTAATTTCTTTGGAACGAAAAACAGAGATAGAAAATGAATTAAAGATTTTAAACAGTAAAAAAGCTGAGATTGAAAAAATAATTAGAACGAATGAAGAAAAATTTAAAAAACCATGTAAAGAATTGGACGAAAAGTATAAAAACCGTAATTTTATGGAAAAATTAACATTTACAGAAAAACAATATAATGAAAAATACGATAATTATTGTAACAAATACTATACAGCACAATCAAAATTGCATGCTTATTATGATAAATATGGAAAGGAAATTTTACAGTTGCAAAATGAATTAAGAATGGGTATAGCGAGAAAAAAAGAAAATATTGTTGAAAAGATAGAAAATAAACAGATTAACAATACTAAAGTCCGTAGACCATCACAAATGCCGGAAAATCTGTTAAACAGACAAAAAAGTAATAATAAAACTAATATTTTACAAAGATAAAGAGGGAAAAATGACATTAGATGGAATTATTGTTTTTATACAAAATCACATTATTACAGGTATGGGGCATTTAATGCCGTATATTTGGTCATTGTTTACTGTATCGTCAATACTTTTGATTGTTTGTGATTTAAGTTTATATGAGGGGGATTTGCGATTAACAAAAATTTTTAGGGCAATTTTTATGATTGGCGGATTTATGTTTATTTTAAATTATTTCCCAGATTTGATAAGTGCTTTATTAGATACTTTTAAACAAGCAGGTGTAATTGGAGCGGGATTAAATGCTTCAAATACAACTGCATATACCCCAGATGCTGTTTTAGAAACTGGGACAAAGTTATGTAGTGATATGTTGCAAGCATTATTAAAATGTTCTGTTATGGATGGATTAATGAAAGGACTTGTTTATTTGTTTGCGTGTTTGGCTATTGTGATAACAACCGGACAAATTGCGTTGTCTATTTTAATGACAGAAATAGGGTTTATGCTATTGTCATTAGTTGGATTAATGACAGTTCCATTTGGACTTATTCCACAAACAAAGTTTTTGTTTGAAAATTTTGTAAAAGGAATTTTTGCAACATCAATAAAAATGATGGTTATGTATCTCCTTTTTGCGTTATATACTGAATTTTCCCATTCGTTTTCAATAATTCCGGCAGATGCTGATTTTGCAACTATATTAGATAAAGCAATTAAAATAGCAATTTTCAGTTATGTAGTTTATCGTACTCCAGATAGTGTGGCATCTATGTTTGGTGATGGACAAGTATTTCAAGCTGGAGGTGTTGCAGGTGCGGCTGTTGGGTTAGCAAATGCAGCGACATCTAAACCTGTAACAACAGCTGCAACAGCGGCAGTTACACGAGTTGCTCCAGCGGTTAGAGATATTTATACAAAAGTCAGGGGAAATTTCCATGAATAAGAAAAAGAAAATTATTATAATTGGAATAACAACAGTAATCTTTTTGGTTATAACGGAATTGCCGCAGGCAACAGCAAAATGGAAATTGCCAATTAGACCGGGTGATTATGTTATTGATTTTGGACGATTAAAAGATAATATTAAAAATACAGAAGAATGGTCAAAATTGGTTTTTGATGCTGCAAGAAAAGCAACAAATCAAATTCTTATTAATACTGGGATTAATACATCTGCAATAGTTAGCAATATTCATTCAATTAGTGAAAGCGTTTCAAGCATAGTATATTCAACTGTCAGTATGATTAATATAGGAAAAGGAATAGAAGATTTTTCATTTTCGCATAGCAATGATTATAGATTACGTGATGTTGTAACAAAATGTGATAAAAAAGTCAAAGAATTACATATAGAATTAGGTGGATTAACATCAGATGAATTATTAATAAATGGCAGTGTTATTAAAGCGAATAGACAATATGAACAGGAAAGTAAAAATTTGATTGCGAATATTTCGGAAGGGAATTTAGGGAATTGCAAGTAAATAATGTTTTAAATGTTATAAATGCCTGCAAAAAGATTGAAAAAGCAAAATTAACATATTCTAAAGCAGTAGCGGAATTACAAAATCAGGAAACGGAATATGCAAAAAGCAGATTGGCGGAAGAAAATAACAAAACAAATCTTGTGCCTGTTTTATCGGTACAAGATTTAGAATATTCACGGAAAGAGAATTTTGGATTTTTAAAATTCAAATAAAAGATAATGCTAAAAAAAATATTGTTTTTCTTTTTAATTTTATTTCAAAATTTAACTGTCCTTGCCGCGGATTACGGATATGAGGAAGAACAAGAATACATAGAACAATATTACATGTGGTTGGCGAAGCAAACTCCATGGGAAGTATCAACAATGCAAAGATTGGGAGATACTACTACAGATTTTATTAGGTATATCGTAGAGGCGGTTATTCAATGTTTTGGGATGCTTCAGGATTTTAGCTTAATGTCTTTAATTGCAATAGTTATAATAGATCTTACGTTATTTTGTATAGTTTTTAATGGGTTTCATATTGATATGGCACAAATAATTACAAAAATTGTTAAATATGGAATGTTCGTTTTTTTAATAACAAATTGGAGTACATTTATTAATGAATTTTTGTTAGGTATAGCAGGTTCTTCAATATGTGCTTTTTCAGGAGAAAGTGAAATACCTGTGGGAATGACACAACCACAAATGCTGTTGAGATATGCTGTCAATTCAGTTACTCCGGCACTAAATTATTTGGCAAGTCAACGGGGGACTGATTATTGGCTTCATTTACCAACAATGTTAAGTATTCAAATATTGACTTGGGGTGTAATTTTATCATTTGTTATTATGACTGCTAAAATTGCTATGTGTTACATTCAGTTTTATATAACATCTGTAATTTCATTAGTAAATTTACCTTTTAGTATATGTAACCCACTTAAATTTGCATATAAAGGAAGTATGTCGGCATTGATACAGTGTACATTGGAGCTATTATCAATGGGATTTATGATTTCGTTAGCAGTTTTAATTTTTAAGCAATATCCGCTTAAAAATTTATTTCCGGAAGGAACAACAACATTACAAATGGGGGTAATAACAACGTATGTAGGTTATTGTCAAATATTATCTATGATTGCTTATGTTGTGTATAAAATTCCGCAACAATTATCGGCGATGTTAGCGGGTTCACTGGGTGAAAGTTAAAGGAGAAATGATGAAAAAAATTTTATCAACATTATTTTTAGTTAGTGTTATCTCTTTTGTTCATGAAGCAGAAGGGGCAATAGCAGTCGTGGACGTACAAAATATTGCACAGCAAGCAAAAACATATTCAGAAGCTGTGAAAATGACAACACAACAAGCACAGCAAATAACATTGCAGGCGAGAGAGTTATTGAGTTTACCGTCTAATACGTTAAATTCCTTTACAAGCAGTATAAATAATTCAATATTTACTATTCATGATGCGGTTAATAGTGTTAATGGTTTGTATAAAACTACTATCAATAAAGATAATATAAACTTGTATTTGAATAATAAATTTTTTAAATTGTCAGAAGATAAAATTAATGATGTTATAAATCGTGAAAACAATAGACAAATGAAAGAAGCATTAAGTAGTGATTCTTCAAAGTATCTTGAAGCATATCGTAAATTACTTTTAGAATTAAATGTACAAAACCAAAAATTACAAGAATTGTTAGAACTTAATAAATCTATTGAGGGAAATAAACAGGGACAGCAAATTGCAAATCAAATTGCGGCATGTCAGGCACAGATACAAAGTATAGAAATAGCAATGGTGGCATTGGAAAATCAAAGAAAAATTGAAATGGAACAGGCAAATCTTACAGATGGTCAAAATGGTAGTACTTTGGCAGATGCTCATGCTAATGCTGTGAAAAATACAGTTTCTAAATATAAACAGGAAACAAGAAAAATCATGGCAACAAACAATAATCCTTTTAAAAGAAATCGCGTTACAAAGTGGTGATTTTATGTTATTAAGAATATTAATTGCAATAGGCGTACTTATGATATTAAGTATAGGTGGAAACTTGAACTATAAAACTGTTAAAGAAGGATTAAGTGATGCTGAACTTAAAAATATGCTTATCGTGATGGACGAAGCACTTGTTAATTATTACTGTAATCATTCAGGTAATTTACCGTATAAATTGGATGAAGCAACAGTTAAAGTACTTGGATTAAAAAATTATGATTGGCAACAGTTTACATACAGTAAAGGAAATAAAAATTTTACATTAAATGTAAAATTAAGTAATGGTAAACTCTATCCGTCTGTAAATTCAGGAAAAGTTTTAGGTAATGTTTTTCATGACGATTGAAGATAAATGATAATGATTCAGCACATTATTGATTTTCTCTTGTTGTTTATGGTCGGATATATTTCATATACCGACTATAAACAACAAGAAATATGGGACTGGCAAATTTATCTGTTATTTGTGTTGGTAGCAATACGTGTATTGTTCCAAAGCAAAATAACAGATGCTTTTTTAGGCGGATTAGTAGCATTATTAATAAATGGAATATTATTTAGTATTGTTTTTATTATTTATAAAAAAGAAGTATATGGTTTTGGTGATGTATTAATACACACTTGTATAGGATGTTATCTTGGTATTGAAAATTATTTGCAATACTATGTTACAACTTCTGTAACATTAGGAATTGTTGCTGTTGGTATGTTGTTATATTATCGGCAAAATAAAGAAATACCATTAGTCCCGTGGTTGTTTGGATGTTTAATAATATACATTGGACTTTTTCAATAAAAAATGATTTGTAACATTAAATAAGATACACTGGAATTTATGTAATTTGAGATATTGACTTTATTATATAATGTGTTACAATGTCATACAAGGAAAGAAGGTGAAAGTATGACTTGTTCTGTAAGAATGACAGAAAGTGAAAAGGCGATGGCGCTTAAGTATGCTGATTTTCACGGTATATCTTTATCTCAAGCATTTAGAGATGCGTTGATGGAACGGATAGAGGATGAACTTGATGCTAAAGCCGGAGATAAGGCATGGGAAGAGTTTATTAAGAGTGGCGAGAAGGCACGT
>JAZLGV010000105.1:0-20273 GCA_045616505.1 Candidatus Gastranaerophilaceae bacterium
AGTAACAAAAAATACGAAAAATTACGATAAATTCGTGAAACAGGCAGATTTATTTGCGTATAAAAATATTGAAACTACTACAAAGAAAAATTTTATATCTAAATTAAAGAATTGTATAAAAATTTTAAAATCTCCAAGCAAACCATTGTCAGAAGATACAACAATTTTGGTTGCAAAAAATGATAGAGGAAAAATTTGTGCTTCATTATTTGCAAATCCAAATGATGTTTCAAAAAAAGTTCTTGATGTTTCAAATGTCGCAGTTGATAAAAAATATCGTCATAATAACGTTTTTCAAAAAATGTATAATTCGTTAGAAAGTTCAGTAAAAAAAACCGGTAAATTTGATGTTATTAGTTTAGAAGCTGTTAATAGCGCTGTTCCGGTGTATAAAAAGATGGGATTTAAAGAAACATCAAAAGCATTAACTAATTCTACAACTCATACTTCAATGCAAAAATGTTTAAAAGATTGTGCCGAGTCTATTGCTTCAATTAGCAAAGATTTGTTGAAAAAAATCAAATAATGTATAAAAATTATTTGTATAAATGTATTTGATAAATTTATCTTATCATTCGCTTGTAGGGTTAATTCTTTGATTTAATACGTTATTATATAAATATGGATATTAAGTTTGGAAAGATTAAATCTACGACGAATATTTCCGCTCCAAGTAGTTCTGCTGATATTTTGAATGAAAATCAAGAAGAACAGTTTTCGTCTGAAAATTTTTTCTCAGCAAATCATCAAAATGCAAAAGAAGAGAAAAGACAACAAAATTTTGTCCAAAATTCTATTCGTCTAAATGATTATGATTCAAATATTTTAGAAAATAGAGCATATATTGAGTTATCTGATGAAGCGTTAAAATTAGAACATAAAATTACAAATTTAGAACAAGTTTTAGAAAAATTAGATAAAGAAATTTTGACTTTAGAAAGTTTAGGTTCTGATATTCAATTAAACGCATTGAAAGAAAGAAGACTTGTTGTGTTGAATGATTTAAAGAAGTTAAATCAAGCATATTCAAATATGGATTTTGGAGCTAAAATTTCTGGAAAACTAACAAGTATGGCAAGTATTGCATCTTCTGGTAAAAAAAATATGTTTTCTTTTGTTTCAGAATTCGTTTCAAAACAAGTTTTAGGAAGATTATCAAAGTCTTTTAATTATTCAAATTATATGAAAGATGCTTTAAAAGATTTGAATAATATAAATGAAAGTGTTGATGAATTAATTTTGTTAAAAACTCCTTATGGAGAAACGATAAATAGATATGAGATGCTCACCGCGTATATAAATAAAGCCAATTCAATTCATTCTCAAATATATTTAAGAATGAAAAAAATGGGGAAGTTGGAAAATAGAAAGTAGGGTATAGGTAGAAAAAGAGCGACAAAATCAAATGATTTTGTCGCTCTTTTTAGTTTTTGTTTTAGATTGATTAATCTTTTATAACAATTAGGTTGTGCATTATCTTCATTTTGCAAGTAGGAAGTACAACTTCTGCTAAACCATCTGCGATACTTATTATCTTACCTGCTTGAAGAACTACATCTTCACCCTTGTATTGGAAAGTATAATCATCTTTTCGGTCTGAACGTATTGTGATTTTATCCATGTTTCACACCTTAGTCAAAAACGTAATCAATAATTGCAGCTTCTCTAGCTCTTTTAACTGCTCTAGAAATCATTCTTTGGTGTTTTGCACATGTTCCAGTAATTCTTCTTGGAATGATTTTTCCAGCTTCAGTTAAATATCTTCTGATTTTAGAAGCATCTTTGTAATCGATTTCTTCGATTTTATCGATACAAAAACTGCAACTTTTGTGTTTCTTTTTGTCTAAATCTTTATCTCTTGCCATTTTTATTCAGCCCTTTCTAGCCTTATTTTCTATTTACTTTACTCTTATTTAAAATGGAATTTCTTCTTCGCTGATTAAGTCTTCTCCAAGATCATCGTCTTGAATTTTAACTATATCTTCGTTTGAAGAAGAACTAGATGATGTAGAGCCTGCACCCATTGTTTCAATAGTGTTTGCATCTAGTTCATAAATTTTTCTTTCTGAACCATCATCCATTTTTGCGTTAGCAGTTTGCAATCTACCTTCAACAATTATTCTGTCACCTTTGCTAATTGAAGATAATACATCAGCTAATGCTGTTCTTTTAGAGATAACTCTAACAAGGGTTTCTTCTTTTTCTCCTATATCAAGAACCAAAGATGTAACCGCAACATTGTTTGTTGTAAATCTTTCTTCAGGTGCTCTGAATACTGTTCCGCTAATTACTGCTTTTGCTATTGTCATAATAAATCCTTATTTTACAGCGTATTTTTTTGTAACGTCTAGAAGCATGATTCTTAAAATATTGTCGTTAAGTTTTAACAATCTTTTGTAATCTGCAACTTTTTCTTCAGGAATGCTGATGATTTGTGTTACAAAGAAACCATCTCTGAATTTTTGGATTTCGTAAGCTAATTTTTTACGTCCCAATTTTTCAGCTTCTACAACTTTTCCTTTGAATTCTTTTAAAGAACCTTCAAGTTTAGAAAGGTTTTTGTCTACTTCTTCTGCATCCAAATTTGGTTTGAATATTGTTAATAATTCATAGTTTTTCAATTTTTTTCTCCTTTATATTTTGGCAATTATATTTATTAGTGTAACATAAATAAAATTTTTACAATATCATATTCGCAAAATATGAATAATTTGCTGGTCCTGTCATGAAAACATGGTGGTTAGGATTTTCCATAGAGCCGTCCCATTCTATGTTTAAAGCCCCACCTGCTAAATTAACTTTTACTTTACTTTCTGTTAAGTTATTTAAAATACATGCAACGACACTAGCACATGCACCTGTTCCGCATGCCAATGTTATTCCGCAACCTCTTTCCCATACTCTTAAATTGATTTCTGATTTATTTTTTATGCTGATAAATTCAACGTTTGTTTTTTTAGGGAAAAGTGAATGTTTTTCTATTTCAGGTCCATATTTTTTTGCATACTCAAGAAGTTTTTCACCATCTTGTTCTTCTGTAATGATTATGCAATGAGGATTACCCATTGATATTGCGTTTATTTTGTATTCTTTATCAAGAACTTTTATTTTATTATTTAATATTGTTTCAGAGTTGTAAGGAATTTTTTTAGGTTCAAGAGTTGGAATTGACATTTTTACTTTGATGTTGTCTGCATCTACTATTTCAGGCTCAATAATTCCAGCTTTTGTTTCAACTTTGAATGATGTTTTTTGAACGATTTTTTTATCATAAACATATTTGGCAAAACATCTGATGCCATTTCCGCACATTTCGGCGATTGTTCCGTCAGAGTTGTAAAAATACCAGCCTATGTCGCATAAAGAATTTTCAGGGGTAAGGTTTGGAATGATTAAACCGTCTGCCCCAAGCCCAAAATGTCTGTCACAAACTTTTATGGCAAAATCTTCCATTGGCATGTTTGATTTTTTGTATTCTTCAAAATCTACGATTACAAAATCGTTTCCTAATCCTTGCATTTTTGTTGCTTTAATTTCAGTCATAATTTCTTTTTCCCTTAAAATAGCTTTCTGTAAGTTTATCATAAATATAATTTAATATGTGAAATTTGTTAATGTTTTTATCTTTTTTAGGCAATTTTTTTATACAAAATTTTTTTATATAAGTGTAGGTTGTTATTTTTTAAGGAGTTATTATGTTTAGTCCTGAATTTATGCGTTTTTTGATTAATTATCAAGATGAAGAATATACACCAACAAAAAAAGAAGAAACTCCAAAGGTTAAATATTTTAAATTTTCTTTTAAAAATAGATTTATGGCATCCGTTTCTCTTTTGTGTAAAAGATAAACTTAACATAATTTAATTATAAACAAATTGCTTTAATAATCGCAAAAAATATGGTTTTTGCGATTATTGTTTTGTTTAAATCATTAATAAATATGTAAAGATTTGAGTTAAATTGCAATGTATAGTAGAATGTAAGAACTGGGTAGTGTAGATGAGAAATAATAAAAACAAATCGAAAATATTATTAGCTTTGCTGGTTGCTTTATTGGCAACGATTATTTCCTATGCAACTTTTTCAAACATGCAAAATCAGTTATCAGAACAAAAAAGGATGATTGATAATTTACAAAAAAATCCAGAAAATAAGGTTTCAAATACTTATACATATGCAATTGCTTTATCTGATTTGGTTGCAGGCGCACCTGTTTCTGAAAATGATGTAGTATTAAAAGATTTTGATGAAGAAAACCCAGTTGCTTTTACAAAACGTTCAGATATTGTTGGTAAGGTTTTGTTGAAAAATATAACTGCAGGTGATGTCTTTACTGTTTCTCATATTGCTAGCGTTTCAAATGATGTAGTAAGTTTACGAGAAGGGTATCGTGCAATAACACTTCCAGCTGATAATTTTCAAGGAAAATCAAAAAGCATGGCACAAGGAAAGTTTGTAGATATTTATAGCACTATTCCTGACAATAATTGGTTTTTAGAACATGTAAGAATTCTTTCGTTTGATGATGCTAAATTGGAAGAAAAATCAGATAAAAAATCATCAACTGCAAATATTCTTACTGCTTCTTCAATAACTTTTGAAGTTCCAGTCGGAGCAATTTCTGAATTTATTTCAAATACTTCAAAAGGAAGATTGGTATTAGTAGTACGTGACGAAAATGATAAATTGGTAAGAAAGATTGTTAAAAAATCTTCTTCCGTTTCAAGTGATTATGTTTCAAATAATTATAAAAGTTTATCAAAAATTCCGTCAGCTCCTCCAATCAGTGATTTTTCAGGTATCTCGGATTTACCTGAACCAATTCAACCTTCAGTTCATTCTCCATCGGTTGAAGTGATTGAAGCAAATGTGAAATCAAGGGTTACTTTTGATTAGGGAGGAATTTTGAAAAAGAGTATTATACTTTTAATAGTTTTATTTATATTATCAATTGCTTCAGCAAAAATTTTAAAAGCAAGTGCTGAACCTGTTGCTCAAGTCGTAAAAAAACAAGGTGATTATCAAACTACAAATATTAATCCATATAAAGATACAAATGAAAAATTATATGCAGTTTGTGGCAAAACTCAACTTATAAAATTTGATGAGCCTGTAAAAAGAATTTCTTTGACTGATCCAAATTTAGCAGATATAGTTTTGCTTTCTCCAAAGGAATTGTTATTAAATGGTAAAAAAGCAGGTCGTACAAGTTTGATATTTTGGGGAAATGGAGATAAACCTGTATTTTTTAATTTGATTGTTCAGCAAGATACAGATGCTTTTGTTCAAGCAGTTTCAAAAATTGCTCCAAACGAAGATATTCATTATACATTTACTGATGATGGTGTAATTATGTCTGGTCATATTTCATCAAGTACAGTTAAAAAGAATATTGAAGAAGTTATAAAAGCGTATAATATAAAACTTTTAGATATAACAGAAAGTTTGACAAAACAAGTTTTATTGGAAGTTAAAATAACCGAAGCTTCAAGAAATTTTACTAAAACTTTGTCTTCTGAATTTGGTATTGGCGAATATTATTACAATAATTTTAATCCTGGACAAGGTTTGGTTTCAGGTTTAGGAAATTTTGCTGCTGGTCAATTAACAGGTGGAACAGGAAATTTTGTGTTCGGTTCTTCTTCTGCAAAATTGGGTTGGCATTTGCAAGCAGCTGAAGAAAAAGGATTGATAAAGATTTTGGCAGAACCAAAATTATTGGCAATAGACGGAAAACCAGGTAGTTTTAATGTAGGTCAAGAAATTCCGTACCCAGCTTCAATAGGTTTGTCTTCAACAACTTCTTACAGTTTTAAAAATACAGGTGTTATTCTTAATTTCACACCTACTATTTTAGAAAAATCTAATAGAATTGTTTTGAAATTATCACCAGAAATATCAGAAATCGATAATTCATACCAATCAGCAGCAACTGGTGCACCTCCAGGATTTAAAACAAGAAAAGTTGATACAACTGTAGAATTGGCTGATGGTGAAACTTTAATAATTGCAGGTTTGTTGAGTCATAAATCAACATCTGCTGATAAGAAAATCCCATTGTTGGGTGATATTCCAGGTTTAGGATTTTTGTTTTCAAGTTTGAGTAAAACAAAAACTGACACAGAATTAGTTATTTTTATAACTCCACGTATCGTAGAAGTAGATAAGAACGGACAAAATTTATGATAAATCAAGTACCTACAGTATTAGTCGATTTAGATGCTCAATCAAAAGAGGTTGAGAAATTATATTTGAATGAAATTCCTGAAGTTCAATTAATTGGAGAATTAAGTGATACTGTTCAAGCATATAGTTATATTTTAGAAAATAGACCAGCTCTTTTAATTATTGATATTTCTCAAAAAACAGAGCTTGCTTTAGATATTATTTCTAAAATTTCTGCAAATCATAAAACTTGTAAAATTGTAGTTACTTCATCAGAATATTCAACTGACACAATAATAAAAGCAATGAGAGCTGGTGCAAGAGAATTTATTGCAAAACCTTTGATAAAAGATGAGTTTATAAATTCTATAAATAAAATTATTGTTCAGCTTTCAAGTGGAGGTGGCGAAAATAAAAAATGTCGTGTAATCACTGCGTTTTCTAACAAAGGTGGTATTGGAAAAACTTCAATTGCAGCTAATTTGGCATTAGAGTTAGCTAATATGACAAAAGAAAAAGTTGCATTGATTGATTTAAACTTGCAACTTGGTGATATTACAACATTTTTAGATATTAATCCGTCTTTTGATATTTCTTATGTTGTGCAAAACTTGGAAAGAATTGATGAAACATTCTTGTTAAGTACATTAGAAAAATTTAAAGATACAAGTTTATATGTTCTTGCTGATCCTCCTTATTTAGAACAAGCTGAAGATATTACCGCAGAACAAATTTCAACTTTGTTTGATGTTTTAAAATCTACTTTTTCTTATATCGTAGTAGATACAAGTGCAAATTTTGATGGTAAGACTATTACTGCACTAGATAAATCAGATTTGATTTTATTGATTTCAAATGTAAATTTACCTGCTATCAGAAACTGCCAAAGATGTTTAGATTTGTTTGAAAGATTGGGCTATGAAGCTGAAAAGACAAAAATTGTTTTAAATCGTTATATGGAAAACGAAGAAATTAAAGTTGAAGATGTAGAAGAAGTTTTAAATAAAAAAATTTACTGGAAAATTCCGAATAATTATTTTACAATTATGTCAGCAATTAATAAAGGTATTCCTGTTTGTGAAATTAATCCTGAATCAAATATTTCGCAAAGTTATAGAGAATTAGCTGCATTGTTGTCTGATAATATTTACAAGCAAGATTATTCAAAAAAAGAAACTAGAAAATCTGGTTTTAATTTTATGAAATTATTTAAGTAAGGAGTAAGCAGAATTGTCTCTTAGAGATAGATTAGCCGCAAATACAAAACAAGCAAGAGGTATTGCAAATACTTCTTCGTCTGCTGCTTCTCAAAAATCTGTAAGTTCTGAGTATTTAAAATTGAAAGAACAGATGCATTTGCTTCTTGTTGAAAAAGTTAATTCAACTCCAACGTGGATGAATTATAATGATGAACAACAAAGAGAATTGATTCGTCAATTTGTTGAAAGTCAATTATTAAATACGTTTAAAAGTGTACCTTTAAACAGAGAAGAAAAAGAACGTTTAATACTTGAAATTATCCAAGAAACAAAAGGTTATGGTCCATTAGATCCGTTGCTTGCAGATCCTACGATTTCTGATATTTTGGTAAACGGTGCTGACCATGTTTTTGTTGAAAAAGGTGGGAAGTTATATAAAACTGATGTTAAGTTTAAAGATAATCAACATTTAAAAAATATTATAGAAAGAATTGTTTCTAAAGTAGGCAGAAGAATTGATGAAACTTCACCAATGGTTGATGCTAGATTAGAAGATGGTTCTCGTGTTAATGCGGTTATTCCTCCATTGGCTTTAGATGGACCTTCTTTATCAATAAGAAAATTTAAACAAGATGCAGGTAGTTTAGAAAGTTTGTTAAAATGGCAAGCATTGACAAAAGAAATGGCTGAAACATTGGCACTTGCGGTAAAGGCAAGATTGAATGTTGTAATAAGCGGTGGTACTGGTGCTGGTAAAACAACATTGTTGAACAGTCTTTCTGCTAAAATTCCTGATGACGAAAGAATTATTACGATAGAAGATTCAGCCGAACTTGCTTTAAAACAAGAACATGTTGTGCGTTTAGAAACAAGACCTGCGAATATTGAAGGTACAGGTCAAATTTCAGCAAGAGATTTAGTTTCTAATGCTTTAAGAATGCGTCCTGACAGAATAGTTATCGGGGAATGTCGTGGAGCTGAAACTTTAGATATGTTACAAGCGATGAATACTGGTCACGATGGTTCTTTGACTACTCTTCACGCTAACTCTCCAAGAGATGCTCTTTCTCGTTTAGAAACTATGGTTTTGTATTCAGGTATTGATTTACCTGAAAAAAATATTAAATCGCAAGTTGCTTCTGCCGTTGATATTATTATTCAAGCAAGCAGATTACAAGATGGTTCAAGAAAAATTACTTCTGTTTCTGAAATTACAGGCATGGAAGGTAATATTATTTCAATGCAAGAAATATTTACTTTTGAACAAACAGGGGTAGAAAATTTAAAAGTGCAAGGACATCATGCTTCAACAGGGGTAAGACCTAAATTTTTAGAAAAATTAAAAATGAGAGGTCTATCAGTTCCTGTTGAATATTTTGCTAAAGAACACAAACATACTTATGTGAACGCAGAAAATGGTATGTCATTTGCTTCTCCTCAAACTCAAATGGGTTCTCAAGCTCAAAATGCTCCAGATATTAAAAAACGTTTAATTCAAAATAATGAAAGTGTTTTCAGTAGAAGGTTGCAACAGTGATGGCTATATTTGTAAGTTTGATAATTGGGGTGAGTGTAGCTATTTTTATATGGGTTTTGTTTTTACTTGAAAAAGACATAAATCCAAATATTTTGCAACGTCTTGAAAAAATCAAAAGAAAAACAAATGAAGATATTGAATTAGAAAAAAGAGTTGATTTTAGTTTTATAAGTAAAATTATTTATCAATTACCTTTGCTTGTAAAAATTTTAAAGAAATCGAAATTAGATGAAAAAATCAATGATATGCTAAAGATGGCTGATACGAATATGACTTTAGATTTTTTTATAGGTTTAAGTTTTTTGTGTGGTGTGCCATTTTTAATATTTTTATTTACACCTTTTAAATTAATGACTTTATTTGGTTTAGTTGCATTGTTTTTCCCTACTATGTATGTTCAGCAACTTGTTTCAAGAAGATTTTTAGAATTTTCAAAACAGTTTCCTGATGCTTTAAGTATGTTGGCAAGTTCATTGAGAGCTGGTCATCCACTATTTTCTGCAATAGATATAGTAACTTCAGAAATGCCTAAACCTGTTTCAACTGTATTTATGACTGTTCAAAGAGATATAGCTCTTGGTATTGATACAAAAGAAGCTTTTTATAGCATGGTAAAATTAATGCCTCAGAGTTTAGATTTGAAATTCTTTATAACTGCAGTATTAGTTCAAAAAGAAGTTGGTGGTAATTTGGCTGAATTATTAGATAAATTATCAATTACAATTCGTGAACGATTTAAGTTGATTGGGCAATTAAGAGCGCAAACTGCACAAACAAGATTTTCAGGAATTATTGTTGGTATTGTTCCTGTTATTGTTATTCTTTTGATATTTTTTATGAATCCAGAGTATATAAAACCAATGTTTGAAACTCAAGATGGTCAATTAGCTTTTGCAGGTGCAATTTTATTGATTATTGCAGGATTTGTTTCAATAAAGAAAATCAGTCAAATAGAAATTTAAGGAAGAAAGGAGGACTTATGATATTATTTGTGTCATTAATAATTGGCATTACATGTGCAATTTTTGTTCTTCTTTTGCCTTCTGAAAAACCGTCTTTATTGAAAGAACGTTTTGCAAAAACAACAGTAAAAAAAGAAAATAGTTTATTTAAAAAGTTGGTTACAAGAATAAAAGAAATTGTACGTCCAATTGCGGAAAAGAATGTCGAAGGTAAGGAATACGTAAGCAAAACAAAGAAAATGTTATTGCAAGCTGGTTATGCTTCTGCAGAAGAAGATGTTGTTAGATATGATACAAATCGTATTTCAAATACGGTGCTTGCAGTTATTGTTGCTTTTTTTCTTTTAATGTTAATGCCTACAACTGAAATTTTCTTTTCTTCAATTTTAATTGTTTATATGGCTTATAAATATCCTGAATTTTCTATTCAAAGGCAAATAAAACACAGACAAAAAGAAATGATGAGATATTTACCTGATGCTGTTGATTTATTATCAATTTGTGTTCAAGCAGGTCTTGGTATAGATGCGGCATTTGCAAAAGTGGCAGAAGAATTTAGTTTGACTTCAAGCGTTGTTTCAAATGAATTTTCAAGATTAAATAATGATATTTTGTCGGGTTTAAACCATGAAGATGCGTTTAAAAATTTGTTATTAAGAAATGATAGCCCTGATTTGCAGTCGTTTGTTGCTTTGCTAATCCAATCTGATAGATTAGGTACAAGTATTTCTCAATCATTGGATGCTTTTTGTGATTCTATGCGAACAAAAAAACGTCAAAGAATAGAAGAATTATCACAACAAGCAAGTACAAAAATGACTATTCCTATGGTTTTATTTATGTTGCCTGCTATATTTTTGATTATTATGTATCCGGCACTTCAAAAAATAATGACTAACCTTCATTAATTGAACTTTTCTGAAACTCAATAAAGAAAGCCTTTTTATTCGTTATGTTAAGTTTTGTTAAGGAAAGTATATATTTTTGGTTTAAAAAAGTCAATTTTTTTTACTAAAAATTCTTTATATAAGTACGAGAGATAAAAAACAAAAGAGAGATTAAAATGGAAAACGTAATCGAAAATGAAAATAAAATAACATTCTTATTCAGCCAATCAGTTGCTGATAGATATAAAGAAGTTTCTGAAGTTATTAATTCAGTTGCACCTCAAGGTCCTAGAGTTAGAGTTAAAGGCTTGAGAGCAATGATGGAAGAATCATTCTTCCACGGAGCAAATTTCCACGGTAATAACTTCATAGCATAGGTTTTAAAAATAAAGGAAAAGGGATAAATTTAAATTAGGTTTTAATGGGTGATGCGAGCAAATGCTCGCTTTTTTTTGCATAAAAATCTAAGTTATATGATATAATTAGTGTTATGAAAAAGTTTTTGTTGATTTTTATAATAATGTTTATTGGAACAGGCGCATTGGCTGTTGATAGATATACTCTTGGTGTTCAAGCTTATAAAAAGGGTGATTATGAAAATGCTGTTATAAATTTTGAGTATGTTATAAAAAACAATTCAAAAAATGTGAATGCAAGATATTATTTGGCACAGGTTTATTTACGTCAAAATAGAGTTAGTGATGCGAAAAATCAATATAATAGAATTATTTTTTTAGCACCTGAGTCATTGGCTGCAAAACTTTCTCAAAAAGGTTTGTCGTTGATTGTTCAATCAGAAAATGGTGTTCAAGTTGCTTCAAATGCAGATAATTCAGATTTTGGTGATAATTATTTGTTATACGTTTTGCCAGATGAAAATAAAATATTAAAATGGTCAAATTTTCCAATATCTGTATTTATTGAATCAAAAGCACAAAAAGAAATTGCAATTCAGGCTTTTAAACAATGGCAAGCAAAGAGTAAAAATTTAGTAAGTTTTAATTTCGTAAATTCAAAAGCACAAGCTCAAATTGTTGTTGTGTTTAAAGATAAATTAGAAAGCACAAGTGTAAAAGATAGTTATGTTGCAGGGTATTCAAAGCCGTATTATAAAAATGGTGCATTTTCTAAATCAGAAATTTTTATTTTAGTTATCAATCCGTCAACGGGTGAAATTTTGTCAGATGATTATGTTTTGTTTTCAACTTTGCACGAAATAGGTCACTCTTTAGGCTTCAAAGGTCATAGTAATTCTGATGAAGATGTTATGGCACCATCTGCAACTTTACCAAAAACACAATTAACTCAAAGGGATATAAATACATTAAAAGCATTCTATACAATTACCGAAGAACAATTAGCTGCACGAAAAACAACAGGTGCTGATGTTCGTTTGCAACAAGCTATGGAATATGTAAAAAGAACTCCTGATAAATCTGTAGGATGGGCTAATTTAGGTGATATTTATGCTTCAAAGAAAATGTATTCACAAGCGATACAAAGTTATAGACATGCGATATCATTAGAACCTGAAAGTGCAGAATTATATAATTTGTTAGGTGCTGTATATGAAAAGACAAATGACTCAAAAAATGCTCTTGATAATTTTGAAAAAGCATCTGCATTAGATAAAAATAATTCTTTTTATTTGTATAAATATGCTCAATATTGTCAAAAAACAGGAAAAACAGCAAAGGCAAAAAGTTTGGTGTCAGAATATTTGAAAAATCATCCTGAAGAAGCAAGTGATGAAAGATTTAAAAATTTTAAATAACAAGAATTATTTTATTTTGTTATCATTTTTTTCAAGAATTTTTAATAGTTCTTTTCTTAAATTTTCCATTTCTTCATCTTCAGAAAGTTCAAAGTCTCCGTTTGCTTTTTTGTTAAAGAAATTTTCAAGTTCTCCGAAAAATACAGGTCTTAATTCTAGTGCGTTTGGTCTTCCTTCTGTAAGTTCTCTTAAAACTTTTGTTGTTTGATATGCCATTCTTTCGTCTTTTGCTTGTGCAGCAAAATTTTTATAAAAATCTTTTTTTTCTTCTGAATTTAAATATCTAGCTTCGTATGCAAATAATGCATTTTCAAGCTTTTCAGTTCTTTCATTTAGTTCTTTGTAAAAATCTTCAATTGTTGGTTCATTTAATTTTTTTAGTAGCTCACTACAATTTGGAACATCAATTGATTCTTCATATCCTGAATTTATTTTAAAAATGTAAGGTGTTGAAAAGTTGATAAATAGTTTTGATAAATTACCCGGTTTGAATTTATGTTCATAAAATAGATTGTTTGTTGTGTTTTGAAGTTGTGCATTAAGTGCGTGTGTTAGTTCGTGTCCAATTGCTTCTTTTAGTATAACTTCATCTTTTCTAGTGTGTTCTCTTTCAAGGAAGTTTATATAAATAATGCTACCTTCTGTGCCTGTTGAAGTAACAGCTGCTGCATTTTTTTGGTCAGCTGAAGGAAGTTCTGAAAAATCTCTAACTTGTACTCTTGCATGGACATAGTTTGGTAAAATTTTTCCGATTTCACGTTGAAGATATT
Organism: Candidatus Gastranaerophilaceae bacterium; assembly: GCA_045616505.1. Lineage (GTDB taxonomy): Bacteria > Cyanobacteriota > Vampirovibrionia > Gastranaerophilales > Gastranaerophilaceae > JAKSUT01. Next base: position 13,295 of record JAZLGV010000105.1, read on the forward strand.
TCTTTTTCATTTTGTTTTCGGAAAATAATCTTTCAATTACATTGTTGAAATTTTCAACTGTTTTTAAGATTCTTTCATCGCTCCATATTTGCGTTGGAAGTAGATAATTTATGTTTTGCAGACTGTATGCTTGTTTTAATGCCATTTCTGGAATATTTTGGCAAGGGTTTGAACAAAACGAAATGTTTTTAGGTTTTGCGTTACTAAAATTAGCGTTTTGTAATGGTTTATTATTAATATTTTGTATTGCTGATATTTGCATTTTTATTTCCGTAGTTTTTTGTTTTAAATCTTCTAAAGAAATAAATTTGCTATTAATAATTTTTTTTATTCATAATATTTAACATAATAATTAATTAAAAAATTTTAGATTAAGAAAAAAACTTGACTTTAAATATTTAGCAAGTAGTATAATTATATCACTAGTTACAGCAAAGATGCGGGAGTAATTCAGTGGTAGAATGCTTCCTTGCCAAGGAAGATGTCGCGAGTTCGAGCCTCGTCTCCCGCTCCATTTAAAAAAAAGGACACCGTTAGGGTGTTTTTTTTTACTCAGATTTTATAATTTTTAGGGTGTGTTGTTTTGTCTTTACTAAAAAAAATAGATTTATGGTTAAAAATCGCAAGAGGTTATACTTTAGCACAATCTGTTGTTCCATACTGTTTTGCGATATTTTTGGCTTATTGTTCTGCAAAACAAATTAATGTATTTTATTCTCTTTTAGGTCTTTTAGCAGTTTTGTTTGTTCAGGCTGCAACAAATATGTTAGATGATTATTTTGATTGGAAATCTGGAAGTGTCGAAAATTATAAAAAGCAAATTGAAGAAAAAAATGTTGCAAGAACTCATAAATGTTTTTATTTTGAACAAAATTTGATTACTCCAAAAACTTTATTTTTAGTTATTTGCGCATTATTTGTTATAGCTTTTTTATTTGGTGTAATTATTTTTGTTAATTTAGGTTGGTATTTATTGTGGTTTGCGCTAATTTCTGGTATGCTTGCAATTTTTTATTCCGAACCACATATAAAACTTTCATCACGTGGGTTTGGTGAAATTTCAATTGGTATAATTTTTGGACCATTGTTGATGATTGCAGCTTATCTTGTCGCAGGTGGGGTTATTTCAGAATTTATAATTTTTATTTCTGTAATAATGGGTTTATTGATAATGAATATCGCTCACACCCATGCAATAATGGATTTTGACGCAGATAAAAGTATCGGAAGGTTGACTTTATCAACTTTGGTTAAAACTAAAGAAAATGCAATATTTGTTCAATTTTTGATTTATATTTTGGCTTTTTTAACAGTTTTAATCGCAGTTTTTAGTAATGTTTTTGATAAATCTTGTTTAATTGTATTTTTAAGTTTTCCGTATGTTTTGGAATTAAAAAAGATAATGAAAGATAAATCAGCTATAAAAAAATGGTGGTATGGAACTATCGGAAATTGGGAAAAGTATAAAGAAGAAGGCTCTGACTGGTTTATGTTAAGACTTTGCTTGTCAAGAAATCTTTTAATGTTTTTTATAATTCTTTTTTCAATTTCATTATTGTTTAATTAGGTAATTGTAATTTGAAATATTATAAAGTGTAATATTTTAGTCATTGTTGCCCATTTATGTTAAAATATTCACTATGCGTAAACGAATAATAGCATTGATATCGGTTTTATTTTTAGTATTGATGTATTCAATATATTATTTTTTAGTGCCTGCAATTATTAATTCTCAAGTGAAAAATGGAATAATTGAACGTGTTGTAAAAGATACTTCAGGCATAACTTTAGATATTACTAATCCACGTGTTAAAATGGGACTTTTGCCTTCTATTTGGTTTAGCGCAGATAGTTTCAAAATTGTAGAGGATAATAATTCCCCTTTAGTTGTCGAAAATCTTAAACTTAAATTGTTGTTGCTTCCTTTAGTGGCAAAGAATTTGGATATAAAAGTATTTTTGAGTGATAAAATCAACGCTGATTGTTCCTTTGACAAGGATTTTAGTTTTTATATAGGAAATACTTTTATTCCCCCGATGCCTGATATAAAACTTATTATTAAGAATTCAGATGTAAATGTTAAAAATTTTGATATTGCTTTGACCGATAAAAAATTTAATCAAAAAATCAAAGTAAAAGGTGATTATTTTATTTTAGATGAATTTGACATAAATAAGAATATATCGTTTGCTACAAAGTTGAAAGCAGATATAAATTCTAAAAAATCATCAATAGATGCAAAAGTTAATTTTACATTACCTCTTAAAAAAACTTTTTCTAAAAATGATATAGTGTTTGACGGAAGCTTGAAAAACTTTGATTTGTCGGCAATTTCTCCATACTTGAATTTTGCAACTAAAGGCGAAGTTAAAAATATTGCAGGTGTGGTTAATATTGATGCAAAAACAAGTAAAAAAATAATTGGCAAAAAGAATATTGATTGCAAAATAATATTTGATAGTTTTAAATTGCTTACCAAAAGTGGTAATGATATAAATATACCTAAAAAAATTAATTTCATTTCAAATTTAATAGTTTCAAAAGATTTTTTAGAAATTGTGTCTTCTAATATTAAATTTGATAATTCAGATGTAGAATTAGATGGAACTATAAAACGATTAGATTCAAATAATCCCAATTTGAATTTGAATGTTTTAACTAATAAATTAAAAGCTGAAAATGTATTGGAATTACTACCAAATTCTAATTTCTCAGATGTTGCAATAAACATTCCAGCAATGAAGAAATATGGCGTGTTTTCTGATGTAAACATGAAATTAAACATAAAAGGAAATGCTAATAAGCCAAAAGTTTTAGGTTATGTGAATTTGTCAAATTTATATATATTACATCCAATGCCTATTCCAAAAGCTACTATCAATATGAAGTTTACAGGTGAAAAGATTGATTTGGATGTTCATATTCCTGCAAGCGTGAAAGAATTTGTTGATGTAAAAGGACTTATTGATATGTATGGCAAAAAAAATGCTAATTTACATATTACAAGTTCTAAAAATGTTGATTTGTCTTTGACAGAAACTATTTTAAATCCTGTTCATGAAGTTTTTGGTTTTGATTTAGGTCCTGTTCCTGATATGAAAATTTCAGGGTTAGGAAATATTGATTTAAAAACAAAAGGAAATAATTCATCTGCCGAGTTATTAGGAAGGTTTAATTTTAATAATGCTGTTGCAAGTTTTAATGGTATTGCTGCCAATGTTGAAAAAGGGACTGGGTATTTGACGTTTAATAAGAAAGATACTCATTTTGTTACAACACAAGCATATTTGAATTCAAAACCTATAAAAATCGAAGGTGATTGTGATTTGAATGGCAAATTCTTGTTTAATGTTAATTTGCCAAATCAAAATCTTTTCAAACTTGTTAAAATTTTAGAAAAATCACCAATGTTAAATTTTGCTTCTGATATACCAAAAATGGTTGAGGCAACTTCTGGAAATATAAATTTGGATTTTGAATTAAAAGGAAAAGTTAAAAGCATTGCAGATTTTGAGTTTGCAAAAAATGTTAATGCTTCAGGGAACATAAAATTATTGGGAAATGATTTTGTTGTAAAAAATCTCCCTATAAAAATAAAAAATGTTTTAGGAAATGTTCATTTTGTAAACGAAAATGCTGATTTTGATTTGTATCCGTTGTTAGGAAAGAAAAGATTAAAAATTGCGGGTAAAATAAAAGATAAACTTATTTATACAAAATTAAATTTAAATAATGTAGATTTAGTTTTCCATAAAATTCCGATAAAGGTATTGAGTGGTGCGGTTGAAATAAACGGAAATAAGGTGTTTGTGAAAAAATTAAATAGTATTTTTGATTCAAAACCTGTGTTTATTAACGGAGCAGTATCAAATGTTTTTAAAATTCCGTATGTAGATATTTATATTTCTTCAAAAGCAAGTCAAAAATTTATCGATAGTTATTTAAATAAAAAAATTCTTTATCCTGTTATTTCAAAAGGTGATATTGATTATACGATAAAAGCCGTTGGGGTATTAGATTCTTTGAACATAAAAACAATATTGAATATTCATGAAGGTTCAAGTTTGTATTACATGGGCGCAACTTTAGGTGATGAAGAAAATGGTGTAAAAATTATTTCTGATGCAGATTTCTTCAAAGATAAAACAGTAAGAATTAATAATATGAAATATGATAAATTAATTCTTTCTCAAAATAATAAAATATCTTCTGTTCCACAACTTGATTTAAAAGGTAGTTTCAAAGTTGTGAATAAGATTATAGATATAGAGAATATAAAAATAAAAACAATCAATCCGACTGATGCAAGATTTTTTAACGTGTTATTTAAAAAACCATTAATAAAACACGGAAGTTTTGAGTCAAATTTGAATGTTTCAGGTCGAATAGACTCTCCAAAATTAGTGGGTAAATTGTCTTTTGTAGGTATAGATATTCCATTTTTAGATACCACAATAAAAAATATTGGTTTGAATTTTAAAGATAAGGTTATTGAAATTCATTCAAGCGGTGAATTTTTTTCAAGTGCCGTTAAGTTTTATTCAGTAATGAATAATAGCTTAAAACCGCCGTATGTTTTTGACAAAACTGCTGTTGCAATTGATACTTTAAATTTAGATAAATTTATTTCAAGTCTTGATAAGTTATCAATTGAAGGTAGCGTAAACAAAATGTTTTCTGCTGAAAGAAAATCAAGTTTTGATGTAAAAGATGTTTCAATAAAATCTTTGCACGTAAGAGCAAAACGTATATTTTCAAAACAGTTTGACGCAACAAATTTTGACACGCACGTATCTTTTTATGATGAAATTTTTAACGTAAAAGATTTTAAATTTGTTGTGGCAAAAGGTGATGTAAGCGGTGATTTTAAATATAATCTAAAAACTAAAAATACAAATGTTGATTTATATATTTCAGATGTTTCAGCGAATAAATTTTTCACTTCAATGTTAGATTTGCCAAATCAATTGTATGGTGATTTGTATGGAGAAGTTCAGCTTTCTTGTAACGCAAAAACTCATAAAAGTTGTATGAGAACATTAAATGGCAGAGGTGGTTTTAAAGTCTTAAATGGTAGAATGCCTAAATTAGGTTCTTTAGAATATTTGTTAAAAGCAGGAAACTTGGTTAAAAGTGGTATAACAGGAATTACAATAAATAGTTTGATAGAATTAATTACACCGTTGAGAACAGGTGCTTTTGAAAATATTAATGGTACTTTTTCTGTTAAATCAGGTGTTTCAAACGATATTCAAATTTTTACAAAAGGTAGAGATTTGAGTTTGTTCTTGTTGGGTTCGTATGATTTTGCTCGTACAAATGCTGATTTTGATATATATGGTAGAGTTTCAAAGAAAATATCAAATGTATTGGGTGCGATTGGTAATACTTCAATTAATACTTTGTTCAATATTATCCCTGGGGTAAATTTGAATAGCCCAGAACAGTCTGATATTGTTAAAAACTTGAATAAAATTCCAGGCTTTGAATTTAATGATAGGGCTTATCGAATATTCACCGTAAAAATTAAAGGTGATATTAATGGCGATAATTATGTTCAAAGTTTTAAATGGGTTGAAGAATAGTTAGTCTTCAGGTAGAAAAAGAACGGTGTTTCCAAGTGCGTCTAGTGCGTCTTGATAGTGTGTTTTTCCTTTTGTGATTTGTTGATATTCTTTGACGATTTCTAAAATTTCAAATGATGAAATTCTTATTGTTTTTCTTCCTGTACTGTTTTCTAATATTTTTGCCATTTTTCTAATCCTTTCTTGTTGTATTTTTATCATCGGATAAAAGTTCGAAAACATTAGTAAAATAAACCTTTTTGCTTAGAAATTTTTGTTAAGATTTTAATTGAAATAAAAAATATTGTATTTGTATTTTCTTTGTTTTATATTTTTGTAAAGAAAAAAGGAAAAACAAGCAATTTATTTTTTTACCCTTTTTAAAAGATATGTGAAACGTAAAGAATTAGAGGAATAAAAAATTATGATGATTCAATCAATAAATGCTTTGACAAATGCACCAAGCACAACAACAGTAAAAGCCCCTCAACCTCAAACACCATAGTTTGAAGGTTTGGGAGTAAATAAAACAGGAAAAACAATGAAAGCGTTGGCAGCAGCAGCAATTCTTGGAATGGCAGCCGTTGGGATGTCAAGTTGCGTACAACCAACAGACCCAACAATTATAGAAGAACCAACAGAAAAAGAAGAAACAACACCAGTTGAGGAAGATGAAACTATCACTGATGATGAGGAAACAACTCCTGTTGAAGACGAAGAAACAAAACCAATCGTTGACGAAGAAACTAAACCAATCGGTGGCGAAGAAACTAAACCAATCGGTGGCGAAGAAACTAAGCCAATCGGTGGTGAAGAGGAAACTAAACCTGTAATTGGCGAAGACGAAGAAACTAAGCCTGTAATTGGTGAAGATGAAGAAACTAAGCCAGTCGTTGATGATGAAGAAACAAAACCAATCGGTGGTGAAGAAGAAATCACAAACCCTGAAGATATAAAAGAAATTGGTACAAGTCCAATTATCTTAAATGATACTATTTCGCAAACTTTAGCAAAGACTGAAACATATAAAGTTTTAAGCGAAGTAGGTTTTGAAAATATCACAGGTGTTGATGTTCCAGTAGAAGCTGGTAAATATCAACCAAAAACAGGTGAAATAGTTGAATTATATTATAACGATCTTGGAATGTATCCAACAACATATACATTAAATAGAGAATTATCAAAAGACGGACATTTAGTTTATGATTGTTCAAGATATAAAGAAATTTACGGATTAGATTCATTGAAAACAAGTATAGGGGAAGATGAATTTGCTTGTGATGCAAAAAACAAAACTTTGACGCATTATACTCCAGATGATAATCCTAACCATTATCAATATTCGTATATAAAAATAAATGACGATGGTTCATTTACATATGGAAGATATAAGAATACTCCTAATGACGGTTCTT
>JAZLGV010000106.1:0-2260 GCA_045616505.1 Candidatus Gastranaerophilaceae bacterium
TACATAGACTTGGACTCGCCAGTTTCTGAAGACGAAGAATAAAAATTTTTGAAAGGAAGGAAAAAAGAAAATGAAAACTGTAGCAGAAGAAGCAACAAACCTAACTGAATTTACAAAATTTCACCATTTAAAAAAGAATGAATTAAAAAGTTTCATTCGGCAAATTTCTGCATTCGCCGAAAAAAATGAAAAAGAAGTGAACCGAATCGACTTGAATTTTGAAATGGTCTATGTAAAAAAAGGAACTGAAAAAGAACCAGAGTTGGTTTTAACCATTGGAAAGAAGGACACGGATTTTAGTTTTGAGCTTTCAAAATTTCTTATAAGGCTTTTGCGAATGGTGGACGTGAATGACAAGGAAGCATTGAGGCTTGCCTACGGCCTTTTTGTAAAGTCTTCAAAGCCGAATTACAAACTGGAAGAATTGGTGGAACTTGTAGAATGCGAAGCATAAAAAAGAAGGTAAGCAAAATGAAAAAAGAAATGAAAAGCAAAACAAAAATTAAAAGAAAAAAGAAACCGACAAAATTTTTCAAAATAAATAAATTCGACTTTCAAAGACTACAATTGATTTTGCTGGAAGCTCGCTACGCATTCAAACACCAAAAGAAGGAAGCAAACTTTGAAGTCGCATGCGAACTTTATAAAAAGCTTTATGAAATTCATCCGTTGTACGCAAAAGACTAAAAAAGAAATTTAAAATAAAATTTTTGAAAAGAAGGAAGCGAATGCTTCTTTTTTTCTTGCTACAAAAATTTTCTTTGTAAAAATTTTTTTGAAAAAAGAAAAATAAAAATTTTCTAAAAAAGTTTTTTGAAAAAATTTTCTGCAAAGAAAAAAATTTTTTTTGTAAAAACAAAAACGAAAAAAATTTTTTCATGGGTGGAGGGGGAGTGCGATTACTGGTTTGAAAACTCCTGTGGACCGACACCCTGAAAATATGCTTAAAAAGGCTAATTCAGTGAAAAAAAAATGATAAAAAATCATAGAATGCGAATTATTGGGCATTTTTTTCTTTTGATTTATTAAAAAACACGATATTTTATCATTTTTTTCAAAAATTACGGACATTTATATTTAATTTGTTCAGAAAATCGCCATTTTTCTTTGATTATTTTTGATTTTCGTTTGATTATTTTTGATTTTTTGGAGGAAATCAATGAATTTAAGACAAAAATTATATTCAAAAGTATGTGGACATTGCTACAATTCTTTCACGAGTTTTGATAAAAATGCAAAATATTGTAGCGTTTCGTGTGCTAATAAACAAATAGGTATTGAACGTAGAAGATATATACACTGTAAAAATTGTGGGGAAATTGTATGGGCAAACGGAAAAGAAAACAAGTATTTTTGCTCTATAGAATGCATGAATGAATATAAAGATAAAAATAGGAAGTATCCTAAAAGGCGAAAACCACCACATGATGGCATTTATCACAAAGAATGTGTGAATTGCCATAAGCCATTTACAACGAAAACTGGACAAAGTAAATACTGCAGTGATGATTGCAAAAGAGAGTATGAAAATAAAAAAAGCAGAGAACTAGCTCATAATAATTATATTCCAGAAATGAGAATTTGTAAGAATTGCCAATGCGTATTTTTTACATCAATTAATAGAAATCGAAATTCACAATTCTGTTCGGAAGAATGTATGAAAAATTATCATAAGAATTTACGTGTAAGAGTTAATAAAATATCTGAAATTATGAATATAACAGTTAAAAGTATTTATAAGAGAGACCATGGTATTTGTCAAATATGTAATTTGCCAGTTAATATAAAATCCAAAAGTAAATATTGGAGTGCAAGTATAGACCATATAGTACCAATTAATGAAGGTGGCTCTGCGTTTGAAGAAAACTGTCAACTTACACATTTGATATGAAATTCAATAAAGCATACAAGGGGTATGCAATTTAAGTTTAACTGGAAAGACAAAATAAAAATTAATAAATATAGAAACATATTTGATACATATAAATTTGAAAAAGGAGGACAAAAGATATGGGGAAAGGTGGTTTTAGACCGGGAGCTGGAAGACCAAGAAAACCATTAGAGGATAAATTGAGAGATGGCGATATAAGTATTGATGCTATAAAGTTGCCAGCAGCTCAGAATGTAGATGTTATTGCTGAGGATACACCTGAAGTTAGAGAATATATGACTGAACTCCAACACGATGGGACACAACTTGAAGCAAAAAGAGAACTTGAAGATATAACTGAATGGGTGAGAAAAAGTGGATGTATTAATG
>JAZLGV010000107.1:0-20999 GCA_045616505.1 Candidatus Gastranaerophilaceae bacterium
GAGTCATTGACTTCATATGCGTTAGCTGATACAGCTTTCTTATTATCAAAAATATCAACGATAGAACTTCCAGCAAATTATGCTGATTAAAAAAAACTAAACATTATTTTTTTTATTGATATATTCTATCTAATAGGCTTGCTGCTCCGCCAGAAATTATATCTAGTTGTGGAGATGTCAGCAAGTCTTTAATCTTTGCTGGTAATTTAATTTTAAACAATTGAAACCATTTTAAATATTTGTTATACTGCTATTGGTTGCATCTGGCGTTGATGGTAATTCTGAGACGTTAGGAGATGCAACTTTCTTATTGTCTAAACATAGCCGATTTGATTATTTTTTTTATATCGTTAGAGTTGAAAACTTTTTTAATATCTGTTATACTAATAGAGGAATCATTTCTGTTGGAAGTGCCGTTATGGTCAGCTCCTAGTGCAGGTGGTTCCATTTCTATTATTTTAATTTTATGCCCTGCATAAGTGTTAGGAGTATTATATTTTTTATGTTTTCTTCTATCGGGATATCAACACTTATTTCTATTCCAAAAATTTTATTATTATAATTAAAGGCATTATAATATAATTCTTGGTGAGATATATTTTTATGTTTATTATCACTTTCTTTAGCCAAATGGAAATATTAATCACTGAAAAAGCACTACAGCTTTTATTAGCCATAGTGCTTGCCATCAAAATCCTTAAATAATTAAGGTGGTGAGGGTGAAATCAGCACCCTTGCCTTTATTCTCATTTTAAACCATTTTAAAAATTTTTCAAGTCTATAGAAAGGAGTTTATAACATGTCAGAAGAATATATAAAAGGCAGTGGAACTGGTCGAGGAGGTTGGCGAGGTGGCGGACGTCCTAAAGGTTCAACTCTCAATCGTGGAAGAACTGAAAAATTTACACGTTGCATAACCCCCGAAGAAAAAGAATACTTAGAAAAATGTTTAATTGAATACAGAGAAAAGAAAGAACAATTATAAAATTTCTTAAGTTAAACTTGAAAAGCATTTGAGTATAAGTTAAACTATTAAAGGCTGTATCTGGTGCAGAAGAGTCATTGACTTCATATGCGTTAGCTGATACAGCTTTCTTATTATCAAAAATATCAACGATAGAACTTCCAGCAAATTCTGTTGATTGAAAATATTGTCCTTTTACTTCCACAATATTATACAAATGTACTATCTTGACATTGTTGTTAGTTTGATTTAAACTAACATTGCCTTGATGGGATTTTGAACTACGTTTAGCGTAGTTACCCTGATTGGCATTTTTTGTTTCTTCGCATTCTAAACTTACTAAATATGTTTTATCACCAATTTTTACATTTACATTAAAGTAGTGATATTGCAATACATTTGGTTTTTCTTTTGGTTTTTTGTTATTATCTGAATGATCATATATTGCATGATTAATTAATTCTTCAATTCCTTTAGTATATTTATTATGTCTTTTCTTTGCTGAATTTTGTAGCTTTTGAAAATTACCTTGATTTGTAATTTTATCAACAACTCTGTTACCACCTTTTATATCTATTTTCCAATCTGGTGATAATGTATCAAATACTTGACCACTTGCAATAATATCTTTTATATGTTTTTCAATTTCTGCAAATGTAGGCACTTTATTAAATTTATCAGTCCAATCAAGAACATTATTTTTATCAGATTGATACATCACACCATTATCATTTTTAGTTTCAGATACTGTATCATCCAATCTTTTAAATATTGATGCTTTTGTTCTTTCAAGTTTTTGTTCTGCATTATTTATTATTGTTTGGAATTGTTCTTCAAGTTTTTGTTTTTGTTTATCTGTTTTTGCTTTTGCAAGTTTTTCTGAATATTCTTCTTTTGCTGCTTTTTTAATTCTAAACAATTGAAATCATTTTAAATAGTTGTTATAATGCAAATAGCAGACGTTTCACGTTTTGCACGTTGGACAAATCATTTATGATTTGTCCTTCTTTTATATTTAGCAACACAAAAACTCAAATTTTCTCTTATGTTTACTATATTTCGCCTAACATTTCTAGCGTGAATTCGCTTTCAACTTCTTCTTTAGCCATAACTTTCACATTTGGCATGAAGTTTGCAAACACCATAAACAACATGTGACGAACTTCCATTGGTGCTAAAACCACTACGTCAGAAGGTAACATTTGATTTTCTTTTAATATTTTTATATATTTTTTTACTACTTTACTTGCTTTTGTTGCTTCTATTCTTACAACATTGTCATCAGATTCTTCCAAGCTTGAGAAAATAGCCGTATATGATTTTTCAGAAAGCTCAACTGCTGGAATTACGCCGTTTTCATCAGCGTTTGATTTACAAATATTCTTTGCCAAAGCAAGTCTTATCTTATCAAGCAAATCTTCTTTCATTGAATCATCTGCATAGTCATTAATCTTTTCAAAAACATAAACTATATCTTTAATAGAAACACGTTCTCTTATCAAACAAGCAAGAATATATTTTATTTCTGAAACTGAAACAAAATCAGGAATAATATTTTCAACCAAGAACGAATTTTTTTCGCCTACGATTTCCATATATTTATTCACATCATCATAATCTAGTAAGTCATCAACGTTATTTACTGCAACCCATTCCAAATTTTTTGCAATAAATTCTGCTGCAGTATAACCGTTTTCCCAATAATCTTTTGTCTTATCTTCTTTTATCCAAACAACTTTTCTTCCAGAAGTTACATCTGTATCATAAATCGCATCTTTAATTTTTTTAGATACATTCAAATCGCTTTCATAAAAAGCTTTGTAACCTGAATATACAGAAGATGTCAAAACAGTATTACCGTGAATTTTTATAGAAAATTCATTTGAATTTAATTCATCATCTGTATCAAATTTAACTTTTGACAAAACATAACCCAAAGACATTGTTAAATTTTCTCTGACTTTAACTGTTTCTGCAATCAATGGAGCGCCCAAATCAGGATTTACAACAGTCAAAACTTCTTCACTCATTGAGATAACAAGTTTATCTTCATTCACTTTTGAATACCAAGAATTTGGAGAAATTGTTTGTACCAACTCTTGTTTTAATCCGTCAAGTTCTTTTATCGCATCTGAAATTTCATCATTAATAACTTTTCTGCTTTTTGAAATAGGAGCTTCTAATTGCGCTTCCAATTTTGTTTTTAAAGACGCAATTTTTGCTCTTTTTTCTTTGATTTTTTGTTGAATTTCCACACAAGATTCATACGCAGAAGTCTTTGACGACAACAATTTTTCCATTTGACTTTTAAATGTAACACTATCCAAAATGTCATCGTCGTTGTCTGAAGAAACTTCTTCTTCAGATGCAAAAATACAATTAAATTGATAACCATCTTCTGTTTCAACTTCATGCATGCTATACAAATCCCAACCGTCTTTTGACATGCCATTTAGCAAATCTTCTAACGCTTGAGCATCATCACTTGGAGCTGATTTAATTACAAATTTTGGTCTTGTTGAACGCATTTTTATCTTATAACCTCATATATCAATTTATCAATTTTTACTTCGCTTGAAGAAAAGTCAAACGCTTCATCACAAATATCTTTTGCAAGTTTTGTTTTTGCTTCATCATTTGAATAAATAGTGTATATAACTTCGCCACTATCACATTTTTCGCCACTTTTCTTATTCAAATAAATACCTACGCTGTAATCAATATCGTCAGTTTTCTTTTCTCTGCCTGCACCTAACAATTTGCAACCGTAAGCAATTTTATAAGCATCAATTTTTTTGATATAACCTGATTTTTCTGATTTAACTTCTACTTTGTATTTTGGAGTGGCAAATTTTGAATAATCATCAAGTGAAGTTTCGTCGCCACCTTGAGCTTTTACAAGTTCTTTGAATTTGTCTAATGCTCTGCCAGAATTTACTGCATCTTTAAGTTTGTTCATAGCATCTTCTTTATCTTTTGCTAATCCAACTTGAACAAGTGCAATTGCACCAAATTCATAAGTCAAATCAGTTAAATCGCCAGTAGTTTTACCTTTCAAGAAATCAACCGCTTCAAAGACTTCAACAGAATTACCGATTGCTCTACCTAAAGGTTCTTCCATAGAAGTTACAACGGCTGTAATTGATTTATTCAAATGCTTTCCTATTGTTACCATTAAATTTGATAGTTTTACTGCATCTTGAGGAGTTTTAATAAATGCACCAGAACCATATTTAACGTCTAAAACAATATTGTCAGCACCTGAAGCAATTTTTTTAGAAACAACAGATGATGCAATCAAAGGCATACTATCAACAGTTGCAGTAACATCACGCAACGCATAAAGTTTTCCGTCTGCTGGAGTAAGTTTTTGAGTTTGTGAAGCAATCGCTACTCCAATTTTTCCAACTTGTTCCATAATTTGCTCAATTGATAAACCTGTTTTGAAATTTGGAATAGATTCAAGTTTGTCAATTGTTCCACCTGTATGTCCCAAACCTTTACCTGAAAGTTTTGCAACAGGAACACCACAAGCAGCCAACAATGGAATTAAAGTCAATGTAACTTTATCGCCTACACCACCAGTTGAATGTTTATCAACAACTTTTTTAGAAAATTCACCTAAGTCTATTACATCACCAGACTTGATTAATGCTTCTGTAAGCCAAGCTGTTTCTTGTTCTGTCATTGATTTAAAATAAATAGCCATTAACCAAGCCGAAATTTGATAATCTGGTGCAGAACCATCCATCATCGAATTGATAATAAAATCAATTTCTTCTTTTGTATGTGCTAAACCATGTTTTTTCTTGTCAATTAAATCAACTACTCTCATAAATCAATGTCCTTTATTTATGTACTACCTAAATATAAACTATTTGCTTGCGCCATTCAATTTTTGCAATACTAAATCTGTTATATCAATACCACCGACAAAGATAACTCTGTAATCAAGAACAGCATCTAGTTTTTGTTCAACTAAAACTTTTTTTGCCGCAGCTTGAATACTGTCATAAACTGCTTCTTCTTTTTGTAATTTCAATTTTAGGTATGCATCTTGTTTTGCTTTAAATTCTTTTGCAGTTTTTGCTTCGAAATTTTGTTTTTTCAATGGAGAATCTAAAGTCTTGAATTGTTTTTCTTTATCCACTAGGTATTGTTGAAGTTCAAGAGCTTTTGCATCAACTGTTTTGATTGCTTCTTTTGCTACTGTATAATTCTCTTGAATTTTCTTATAATCAATATAACCTATACCGTTTGCATTTGCAATACCATTTGAAGCAAACATTAAAGCAGTACCCAAAATAACTACTAAAGTTTTAAAGTTTTTCATTTTTCCTCCTCATTTATTTATAAAATTAAACTTTCTTAACTTATATTTGTATTAATACATCATATCGCCAATACCGAAAGTGAAGTAACCTTTAGAGTTTTTATCACCAGGGTTGGTCAATGGAATACCATAATCAATAGATAAAGGACCCATGCCTGGAATAAACAATTTCAAACCAAGACCTGCAGAAATAGCTTGCATTGGTCTTTCATAAACAACATTTGTTGGAGATTCGCCGAATATCTTACCAGCATCTACAAACATTGTAATTCTTACATTATCCATAAATGAGAATTTCAATCTATCCATAAATGGAATTGGAACAGCTAATTCAGCAGAACCCATTACAAATGCGTTACCAGTACCTACACCACTCATTTTGAAACCTCTAATTGAATAAGGTCCACCTAAGTGATAAGCCATAACCTCAGGCATATTTCCCCAAAGATTTCCACCTGCTCTAGCAGTCAAAGATAATGAAGATTTTTTACCAACTGCTACATATTTTTTGATTGAACCTGTAAGTTTACCAAAACTATTTTCAAACTTATCCATACAAACTGATTCATCAAATCTTACGTTTGCGTAAACACCGCTTCTTGGATTTACAACAGTATCTCTTGTGTCATAAGTCAAACCAGGACTTAAAGATAAGAATAAACCGCCTTCAAGTTGTTTTGCTCTTTCTGAAATCGGAACACCGTATGTACGATACAAATTTGCGATTTGCCAATCATCACCCTCTTCAACTTTTACATGTTCCAAACCTAAAGAAAATGAAGTTTTCAAATGTTCATTATGTTTAACTTTGTGAGAAACAGTTGCTTCTGCACCAAATCTTCTTTCAATAGCCAATGGAATTTGATAACTACCAAAATCTCTAAAGAAAACTTTTCCCATAAATGAATTATCTGCATTTATAAAATAAGGTTCAAAGAAACTCAATTCAGCTTGCAAATTCATGTGATTTAAAACAGAAGAATCATTCAAAATAAGTCCGGAACCAGCTAATAAATTCAAGCCAACTCTTTGATTTAAACCTCTAAAGTTGTTATCTACAATACCAGCAGAACCAAACAAACCTGTTGCAGAATCAAGACCAGCACCAACTGATAACGATGCTGAACGTTGTTCTTCAACACATATTGTTACATCATACATTTCTGGATGTCTATCAGAAACTTCTATTTCTCTTCTAACATCTTTAAAAGCTTGAGTTGCGTACAATCTAACCAAATCTTCTTTTATTTGGTTTTCGTTATACACACCACCAGCTTCGGTTAAGATGTTTCTTGCGATAACATAATCTTTTGTTTTTTCATTACCTTGAATTTTAATCCTATCGATTTTTCCTTCACTAATGTGAATATTAATAATTCCATCAGGATCATCACTCAAAGCATCTACACGTGCAAGAATGTAACCTTTTGAAGCATAACATTCTTGTATTTTTTCTATCGCTTCATTAATTAATTGGATATTTTGGGGTTGCCCTCTTAAAGGTTCAAGAAACGTCATCAATTCATCTGTAGATACAGATGAATTACCATCAAGAGTATAATCAACAATTGGGGTATTTTCTTCTAATACAATTTTTAAAGTAATAGAACCGTCTTTATTCGTTATAGGGATTGCTTTCATGTGTTCTGTAAAAGAACCTAAATTATATATAGCTTTTAAGTCTGCTTGAATAAGGTCACGACTAAACTCATCACCTCTTTGCATTTGCATTACAGACATAACATCTTCGGGTTTAATAACATTTGTGCCTTCAACCTCAATGTTTTTAATATATACAGTTTCTTTTACATAAGTTTTATCATTAACTTTTTTAGTTGATTCTACATCAAATTCTAAGTCTTCTTTATAGGTATTTTCAGCAACGGAAAAGTCATCTGCATACGCAGACGTAAAAGTCATAATAATTCCTAATATTGCTATAAGTACCTTTTTCATTTTAAACAGGGTTTCCCCTCTAAATATACTCCTCAGATTATAAATAAGTATAAAATACCAACTTATATCCCTACAACGTTTCCTTAAAAAAAATTATACACCAAAATTTCTCAATTAGAAAATTGTATCGTTATGTAAATTATATTTTTTCGCAAATGTCTAAAAACACAATATATCTTAATTTTTTCATGTTATGATTCTTTATATGAAACGATTAAAATTAATTTTTGCATATTTATTTTTAGGAATTTTTGCATTGAGCATGCTTATTCCATTTTTTGCAATGATAAATCTTTCACTTTCATCAAGTTCAGAAATATTTAATTATCCACCAAGTATTTTTATCAAAAAATTCACAATTTCAAATTACATAAATATTTTTACAAGCCTACCTATAACAAGATATTTTATGAACAGTATGTTCGTAGCACTTGCAACAACTTTTGGACAAGTTATTTTTGCCGCACTTGCAGGATATGCTTTCGCAAGATTAAAATTCAAAGGTAGCGATACTATTTTTATAATTATTTTAATAACAATGATGATTCCGCCACAAGTGAACATTATTCCATTATTTTATCTTATGCGTGAACTTCATTTAATAGATACATATCAAGCCTTAATTATCCCTGGATTTTTTGGTGGATTTGGTGTTTTTATGTTCAGACAATTTTTCTTATCATTTCCAAAAGATTTAGAAGAAGCGTCTATAATCGACGGTTGCGGAGTATTAAAAACATTTTTCCATGTTGCATTACCACTTGCAGCACCGACTGTTGCAACTCTTTCAATTTTCACATTTATTTCTAGCTGGAACAGTTTTATGTGGCCTTTAATCGTAACAAATTCTGACAAAATGAGAACTTTGCCTCTTGCTCTTGCTGTTTTTAAAGGCAGCTTAAGAGAAGGCACTAACTGGGGCGATTTACTTGCTTGTGCTGTAATTTGCACTATTCCAACAGTTTTAATATTTTTAATTGGTAAAAAATATTTTATAAATGACCTTATGCAAGGTGCAGTAAAAGAATAACCTTATACTTTTTTAAATTTGGCAATTTTTTATTCTTATATGTTTTTATATAAATATAAGGATATTGGTTATGATAGATTTTATTCAAAATTTAATTTTAAATATTCAACATAACGTTATTTGCTGCCTTAAAAGCAAAAAAACTAAAACTGCTCCTAAATCAAGAAAATTCTGTTCAAATGGAGTTAAAGTTTCACTATCAACAAAAAACGAAAAAATCAAAACAAAATTAGAAGCAAACATAACAACAATTTTAGCAAAACACAAAAACAATCCTGACAAACTTGTAGCAATGATTAGAAAAAACGGAACTCCTGTTTACAAAGTTCCATTTGCACAAAAACTTTTAAAAATAGTTTCTTTAGAAAAAGGATTAATCATTTCTACAACAGGTTTTAAAGCAATATACTTAAATTTAATTACAACTGGTAAATTTTCTTCTAAAACAGAAACAATGTTTATAGTTGATAAAAACCCAATCGATAAAATTTGGATGATTCAACAATTCCACAAATGGTACGCAATGAAATTAAACCTACCAGGATTTGATGAAACATCTCAAGAAAAATTAAGCGAATTCATAACATCTGGAACAGCAAGAACAGAAGATTTAACTATTGATGAAATTCTAAACTTAAAAGATGCAATTTTAAGAGATGTAGAATCAATTAACTTTGCTATCGACCTAGTTAAAAAAACTGATTCTTCAAAAGAAGCTCTAAACAAAATTAAATCAGGTGGAGCAAGCATCTAAGACGCACCTAAGTCTTATGGGTAGATTTTATTTTTTTTTCTGATATAATTTATATTGTAAAATTAATACAAATAAATTTTACAATATGTAATTACTTAAATAGGAGAAACAAGATGAGCGTAAAAATCGAAGATAGCTGCATTTCATGTGGTGCTTGCGAATCAATTTGTGATGCTGTATTTTCAGTAGAAGATAAAGCAGTTGTTAACGAAGCTAACGTAGCTGATAACATTGATTGTGTTAAAGAAGCTGCTGATGCTTGCCCAGTTGGAGCAATCATCGTTGAATAATTGATTTAATTAAAATAAAAAAGGCGAAAGTTTTTTGAACTTTCGCCTTTTTTATTACATTTAAAATTGCAAACTAAAATTTTGCAACTTCTTTCAAATATTCTCTCACTGATTCAGTAATTATTAAATCTGGTTCAGACATACAAAATTCATCTAACTTTATAACGCCTGCTCTTTTTTGACCGCTTTCAATATAACAAAGCCCTAAAAGAATCATCGATAATGGGTTTCTTCTTGCTTTAACTCTACATTCGTTTATTTTTTGCGACAACAAACCTAGATTTTTATAAGTTTTTGCCAAGTTTTGATAATATAAAAAATTCAAACTGTACTGATTAACTGCTTTTTCAAAACATTCTTGCGCATCTTTATAATAACCTAACTTAACATACGTTTCGCCTAAATTATTATAATAAACTGCAGTTGCTTGAGTATTTGGATTAAGCGCTATTGCCAACAAAAATTCTTGCACAGCTCCGTAATAATCACCATTTGCAATATCACACAAACCTAAATTATTATGGTTTTGTGCATTTTTTCTTGCATCAATTGTACTTACATCTGGCTTCACATAACCCGATAAAGGAAATGAAAACACAATCAATACAAATACAGTAACTAATTTTTTTATCATAATTCTATTTCAAGACCTTCGTATGCGACATAAGCCTCACTACATTCAGCTTGATAATGTTTTCTAATTTCACTCAATTTATCATCTTTATAAGTTGGGTCAAAATGGAAAAATACCAATTTTTTAGCATTTGTTTGTTGTTTTGCTTCTAATGCCATATCAAATGTTGAATGTCCAAATCCTTGTTTTGGTGCATAAGAACTCATATAATCTTCTGTAGTATATTGTGCATCGTGGATTAATAAATCACAATCTTTTGCAAACAAAGCAAGTTTTTTATCACCACCAACATAACTTTCTTTATCACTTGCATAAACCAAAGATTTACCTTCGTAAGAAATTTTATAAATCATAACTCCATCTTGCGGATGAGCATAAGATTTATAGCAAGTAATAACAACTTCGCCATCTTTTGCAACTAAATCTTCTTTTACTTCAACTCTTTTTACTGTTGTACCTTCGTCATTTATAACAATACAGTCAGTTTCTTCCAAATCAAAAATTTCCATTTTTGCAGCTATATCACCCAAATCAAGTGGGAAAGTTTTTGTAAACAATAAATCTGACAATTCATCAGCTAAAGTTTCATTATAACTTGCAGCTCCAAAAACATTTAAATTCGTAGTTGAAATATTTGCAGGTTTAAAGAATGTAAAACCTTGAATATGATCTTGGTGTATATGACTAAGCAATAATGTTGCCTCTACTGGTTTTCTTTCGTACAAACTTGGACCAGATGCAATATGTTCTCTGATTAATTCATCACCTAAATTAATCAAACCAGTACCTGCATCAATAATAATCAAATGTCCGCCTACATTAACTTCGACACAAGCTGTATTACCACCAAATTCTAAAAAGTCTTTGTATGGTAATGGGTAACTTCCTCTTACACCTCTGAATTTAACACTAAAATTTTTCTTTTCACTCATAGTACACCTTACTTCTTTTCAATTACATAGGATGCGTTTCTATCCTTTTCTAAACCATAATACCTACCTGACCCAAATGTCAACATTTTTGCTCTACGTTGAACATCTTTATATCTTGTTTCTTTAAAACGCAATTCAAACACAGCGTCTTGTTGATTATTTTTTACTTTTATAATTCTGAAAGCGTTTGGATAAGAAACCAATGATGGAGTATTTACAAACAGAATATTACCTTTTTGAATTACTTTTGTCATGTGATAATGCCCTGTAAAAACACCTATCGGATTAGAACTTCTACTCAAATGTTCAAACAATTCATCACCATTTAACAATTTGTGACTTGAGCTTGGAAAAGGTTCAATTACAGGAACATGAAGAAAAACTAAAATCACATCAGATTTTTTTGTCTTTTTCAATTCTTCATCAAGCCATTGCATTTGTTTTTCTGATATTCTGCCGTTTGAAGACAAATGATCGTCAATTATAGAATCTAAAACAATTACCTTAAAACCTTTTTTAGGAACAAAAGAATAATAAGAATTTCTAAATTTAAATTTTGAATTATATTCTCCAACAGTTTCAAAATATAATTTTTTAGTTAAAGCCCCGCCGATACAAACATCATGGTTTCCAAAAGCTACATACCAAGGTGAATTTATATCTTGAGCTATTGTCAAAAATTCTTTTAACTCTTTTCTTAAAGGTTTATTAACCATATCACCAGTAAACATAACAAAATCTAGTTTTGGACGATATTCATTAATTTGAGCTACTACATCTTTAAAAACTTCACCAGATTCAGCAGTTAATTTGTAAGAAGTATTCATATCGGTACTTGAATAATGAACATCACTTACTTGAGCAAAAGAAATAACATTACTTGCTTCTGTATAACCGTTAAAACACCATAATAAAATTACGGCAATAAATATTACGGAAAAAAAGTTAGTAATATCTTTAAATTTTAATTTATTTTTTTCTTTTGATTTCTTCATTATCGTTAAATTTAGCCTCTATTAAATCTTTTAATTCATTATAATGTATATTATCACCAATTGTTTCAAAAATCCTCAACTTTGCAAAGTACAAAGATTTTGCTTCAGGATATTTTGATATTGCTTGTTCTAAAGTTTTTATTGCATAACTTGGATTTGAATTATCCATATAAATATAACTTAAATCTATATAATCTTGAATATTCACAGGATTAATTTGAGTTGCTGTATTAACGTATCTTGTATAAGTTCTTTTATCACCAATAGACTTATAACATTGAGCCAAATTATAATAATAAATGGATTTCAAACCATCAAGCTCAATTGCTTTTCTAAAATTAACAGTTGCTGCATCTGCATCTTTTAATTTATAACAACACAACCCCATATAATTAAACAATTCAGCATTTGAATTATCGTTTAATAATCGTTGAAAAATACCTTTTGCAACTTCATAATTGCCGTTTGCATACTCTATTCTTGCAAGTACAAAATTATAATTTGCACAATCATTCAATTCAATTGCTTTTGTTATAAAACTTTTTGCATATTCAAAATGAGATGTTGCAAGTGCTGCTTTTGCCAAAATATAATACGCATAATCTGACTCAGGATTTAAATCTAAAAATTTCATTAAATTTTGAGAACATAAATTAAATTCTTCAATTTCAAAATAGCACAAAGCCAAACTCATATATGCTCTTGAATTTTTATTATTTATTTCAATCACATTTTTATACGATTTTATCGCAGAAAAGTATTCATTTTTGCGTCGGTAATAATCACCCAAAAATAAAGATGCTACCTCATCATTAGGATTTATAGAAACGGCTTTTTGCAAATATAAAAATTCATTTTTCTCATCACCCTGCTGCATATAAACGTTTGCCAAATTTGTCAAAGGCTGAGTATATTTTGAATTGATAGAAAAAGCTTTTTTAAAATTTTTAATCGCTTCTTCTATATTATTTTTTTGCCAATAACTCATACCTAAATTATTGTAAGCCGTAGCGTTTTTCTTATTTAATGCAATTGATTTATAAAAATACTGAATTGCAGACTCTAAATCACCTTGTTGATAAAATTCCTGACCTTTTTTATTGTAATAAGCAGAATCGTACATTTCTTTTTGCAAATTCACAGATTCTACATCTACAATTTTTACTGTTTCAGGATTTTCAGCTTTATCTAAAATCTCTTCAACAACAACTGTTTTTGTTTTTTCATCATCTGGAATAATTTTTTTCAACAAAGTTTTAGCTTTCAAATTATCAGGCTCAATAGACAATATTAAATCTAAGTACTCAATAGTTTTTTTATAATCATTAGAATTAAAATAATTTGTAGCAATATCAAAATAATCATCAGTTAATTCACTAGACTTTGCAACATCCGTGAAACAACCAATAAACAATAATCCTGATAGTAATACTAAAATCCCTTTTTTCATACTTTGAATTATATCATGTAAATATTAAGTATCGTATTAAAAAGAATATATTAATATTAAAATTTGTAAAAATAATTCATTGAATAACAAAAATTTTAATTCACACTTTTTAGACATATTAGAATTAAATCAGTGACTATTAAAAATTTAAAAAAATATATAAATATTAAATATTAGACTTTACAAAAACATGTGGTGATATAATTAATCACAAGCATGTGTTATTAATCTTACAAAGGAGAACAAAATGCAAAATTTTGAAGGTGTAGAACAAGTTAGAACTTTAGTTAGAAATATCGCAGTTGACCTACAACACTCAAAACCAAGAAAAGATTTAGGTGTTACATCATACTGTTTAACAAATCACAATCAAGACACTCTTTCTGCTGGAGAAATGGGTAATGGCATGCTTCAAGCATTTATTTTAAAAATGCAAAACAATAAATTATCAGCAACTGTTGATGGTATTACAGGTAACGTAATGATTATAAGAAAACCATTCATTATGTCTGACAAAGGTGCTTTAGAACACACTATCAACTTCTTAAAAGAACTTCAACCTTCAAATCTTCAACAAATCGGAGAAGAATCTATAAAACGTGCTGAAATGAATAAAAAACTTGTTACTATGGACATCAGCCAAGCTGGCTCTATGGGTAGCGGTATCCAAACAAAAATCCAAAAACTTTACGAAAGAACAAGATAAAAATTAATAATAAATAGTTTTAAACAATTTCTCCGCAATTGAGTATTTCAATTTCGGAGTTTTTGTTTTCGAATATCAAAGCTCCGCTATCGTCAAAGCCTCTGAATATACCATTTTCCTTTTTACCCAAATCCTTTGAAAAAGTTATTTTATCTCCAAATTTGTAATGTGATTTTCTCTTATAATCATACTTTATAAAAGAAAAACCTAAATTTAATATACTATCGTAATTTTTAAAAAATTCATTATAAATTTTTTCTAAAATATCATCTCTTTCTACATTAAAACCTTCTAATGCAAGAGATGTAGCCGGACTTTTCACAAATTTTAGTTGTTCTTTTGTTCCAACCAAATTCATACCTATACCAATCACAAGACCTTCAATTTTTCCACCAAAATATGTTGCTTCAGTAAGAATACCGCAAACTTTTTTACCATTTATTAATACATCATTTGGCCATTTTATAGTGTGTTTTATACCTAATTCATCAAAAACTTTTGAAATACAAATTGCAGTATATTGAGTTAAAGAAGCATGCTCTTTTTTTTCTTCCGATGGTTTCAAGACAAATGAAACAAAAAGATTTCCTTCACCAAAATTTAACCAAGGTCTTTTAAATCTACCATATCCAGAAGTTTGAATATTTGTTAATACAACAGATTTATCAGGAATTTTTTCGATATTTGATTTACTCCAAAGGTTTGTAGAATCTAAATTTTCAAAATTAATTATATTCATATTAAAATTATACATTGAAAAAAAAAAATTTAGTGATAAAATAAACAACAAGTGAGGGTAATAAATGAGTAGCGGACACTGGATAGCATCTATTGGTAATTATAGCTTTAATATGGACACACTTGTTACAATGTGGGCTGCGATGGCATTCGTAGTTATTTTTGCTTTTATTGCAACAAGAAAATTGTCTTTAGTACCAAACAAATTACAAGCATTTGCAGAAAACCTCATGGGCTTTTTCTGGGGCTTGACAGATTCAATGATTGGTAACGAAGGAAGAAAACATATTCCTTTGGCTGCATCATTGTTTTTGTTTATTATTACTGCAAACTTGATGGGACAATTACCATTGAGAATGATTCACCTACGTCATGGTGAAATTGCATCTCCAACAAATGATATTAACATGACAGCCGCAATGGCAATCATTGTATTAATATACTATGTATCATGTGGTTTGATAAAGAAAAAACAAAAATTCTTTATCCACGAATTTAGTTTTGTTGGAATAATATTATTCTTAGTAGAACTATTAGAAATGGTTACAAGACCTCTAACATTGGCACTCCGACTTTTTGGTAACATTCTAGCAGGTGAAATTTTGATTTCAGTATTGCTAAGTTTATGTGCTTACGGTGTTCCAATCTTAGGCATGTTCTTTGAGGTTTTAGTAGCTTGCGTTCAAGCATTAGTATTCATGATGTTGACAATAGTTTACATATCGTCAGCAGTTTCAGAAGAACATTAATAAAAAAGGAAAATAGGAAAAAGAAAGGAAATTATTATGATTTCAGATTTAGCTCAATTAGGTGCAGGTGTAGCAATCGGTTTCGGTGCAGTTGGTGCTGGATTAGGTATCGGTATTGCAACTAAAGGTTTGATGGATGCAATTTCAAGACAACCAGAAATTGCTGGTAAAGCAGTAGCTTTCTTCTTAGTTGGTGCAGCACTTGCTGAAGCTTGTGCGATTTACGCATTGATTATCGCTTTGAAATTATCAGGTATGATGGGTTAAGGAAGAATTTGTAATGGAATTTAATGCAACTTTTTTAGTTTCGGCAGTAAGCTTTATACTTTTTTGTTTTATTATGAATGCGATTTTTTACAAACCGCTTCAAAAAGTTGTGCTTGAAAGAGAAAAGTTTATTGACGAAACTAATAAAGAGGCAGATGAAAACTATGAAAAATCAGAAGCCTTAATAAAAGACAAGAATGACAAAATTGAAGCAGCTAAGCTTGATTCAAAAAAAGTTATTCTTGACAAAACTGAAGAAATGAAAAGCAAAAAAGCTCAAATGACAGAAGAAGCAAGAACAAGTGCTACTTCTATGATTAACTCTGCAAAAACAGATATGAATAATGAAAAAGAAAATTCACAAGCTGTTTTAGATGAAGAATCAAAGAAATTGGCAGACGAAATTGTTTCTAAAATATTAGGTTAGGTAATGAACATATATTTAAACAAAATAATATCAATATTAATAGCAGTAAAAGATGCAATTATCACTGGCACAAGCGATTTGTGTAATAAAATGGTGTATATTGCAACTCACTTTGATGCAGATATGGCAAGCAAATTGTGGGATTACATTGTTAAATCAAACTTATTCAACTTTGTTATCTTCCTAGCTATTATAATTTATTTAATGAACAAACTTGATATAAAATCAGCTATTTCAGGTTTACAAGAAAACATTATTAAACATATTGAAGAGACAAAAAAGAAAAAAGAAGATTCAATTGAATCATTAAAAAACGCACAAGAGTCTGTTAAAAATTTACAACAAGACCTTGATACAATAAAAGAAGATGCTCAAAAAAGTGCAGAAACTATTGAAAAGAAAATCTTAACTGAAGCTGAAAAAGCAGTTAAAGATATTGAAACAAATTCTCAAAAAGTTATCACTGCTGAAGAAAAAAGAATTGTATCAGATTTAACAAAACTAACTTCAAAGTCAGCAGTTGAAAATGCAGAAAAACAAATTAAATGGGCATTATTAAAAGATTTAAGTTTACATCAAAAATATATTGATGAAAGTATTTCAGAAATAGATAGGTTAGAAATTTAAGAAATGACAGATACAAAAACTGAACTTATAGCACAACAATATTCTCAAGCTCTTATTGATTTAGTTCAAGAAGGGAAATTGAGTTACGAACAAATATCTTCTGATTTAGCAAAAATAAAAGAAGTGCTAGACACTTCAAAAGATTTAGATGAATTCTTACTAAATCCAATTATTTCAATTGAAGATAAAAAAGAAGTTATAATTAAAGTTTTCAACGAAGATATTAATCCTTTAATTTCAAATTTCTTAAAGGTTCTAATTGACAAGAACAGATTTGACACTTTTAGACAAGTCATTACAGAATACAATATTGAACTAGACAAAATAAATAACATCAGCCGAGTTCAAGTTGTTTCAGCAGTAACAATGAATGACGAAACAAAAGGAAGATTAACAGAAACATTATCAAGAAAACTTGGAAAACAAGTTGTACTTGAAACAGAAGTTGATGAAAATATTATCGCTGGTTTATTAGTAAAAATCGGTGATAATATTATCGATATGAGCTTACGCCATAAGCTGGAAGAATTAGGCAAAGCAATAGCAAAATAAACGAACATAACAGATAAAGAGGTGTAGAAAATGGCTTTATTAAAACCGGATGAAATAAGTTCAATAATCCGTAACAAAATTGAAAATTATGAAGCTCAAACTGAGATTTCAAACATCGGCTCAGTTCTTGAAGTTGGTGATGGAATTGCCAGAATTTACGGATTAAGAAACGTAATGGCAGGTGAACTTGTTGAATTCCAAGACGGCAAAAGTACTTTAGGTATGACATTAAACTTAGAAGAAGATAATGTCGGTGTTGTAGTTCTTGGTGAATATCAACAAATTAAAGAGGGAATGACAGTAAAAACTACAGGAAATATCGCCGCTGTTCCAGTTGGTGATGGTTTGATTGGTAGAATTGTTAGCCCAACTGGTTTACCATTAGACGGAAAAGGTGATATTGAATACTCAAAAACAAGACCTGTTGAAAGAGTAGCTCCTGGTATCATTTCAAGAAAATCAGTTCACCAACCACTTCAAACAGGTTTAACAGCAATTGATGCTTTAACACCAATCGGTCGTGGACAAAGAGAACTTATCATCGGTGATAGACAAACTGGTAAAACAGCTATCGCAATAGATACAATCATCAACCAAAAAGGTGGAGATGTAATTTGTATCTACGTTGCAATTGGTCAAAAAGCTTCAACAGTTGCTCAATTGGCCAAAACACTTGATAATTATGGTGCAATGGATTATACAATTATCGTTTCTGCAACAGCAAACGAATCAGCACCATTACAATATATCGCTCCATTCGCAGGTTGTGCAATGGCAGAAGAATTTTTGGAACAAGGAAAACACGTTCTAATTATTTATGATGACTTAACAAAACAAGCTCAAGCATACCGTGCAATGAGTTTGCTACTTCGCAGACCACCAGGACGTGAAGCATATCCAGGTGATGTATTCTACTTACACTCAAGATTATTGGAAAGAGCTTGTAAATTGTCTGATGATTTAGGTGGTGGTAGTATTACAGCATTACCAATCATTGAAACACAAGCTGGTGACGTATCTGCATACATCCCAACTAACGTAATTTCAATTACAGACGGACAAATCTTCTTGGAAAGTAACTTGTTCAACGCTGGTATAAGACCTGCTATCAACGCTGGTATTTCAGTATCTCGTGTTGGTGGTGCAGCTCAAACTAAAGGTACAAAACAAGTTGGTGGTACATTAAGACTTGAACTAGCTCAATACAACGAACTTGCAGCATTCGCTCAATTCGCTTCTGACTTAGATGCTTCAACAAAACAACAATTACTTCGTGGTCAAAAACTTACTGAAGTATTGAAACAACCTCAATATCAACCATTGAGTGTTGCAGAACAAGTTAGTATCTTATTTGCAGCTAGTGCTGGTGTACTTGATAACGTTGAAAATAAAGATATTGCAACATTTAAACGTGATTGGTTCGATTATTTCAACGCAAATATGCCTGACTTAGTTGCAAAATTAAATGATGGCGGTGCATTGGCAACAGAAGACAAAGAAGCTTTAACAAAAGCTCTTGAAAAATTTAGAGGACAATAATGGCAAACCTTAAAGACATAAAAAGCAGAATACAAAGTGTTGAAAATACTAAAAAAATCACTCGTGCGATGAAAATGGTTGCAGCTGCAAAAATTAAAAAAGCAGAATCAGCTGTTAAAAATGCAAGACCATTTGCTGAAGAATTAATTAGAATTTTCAAAAAACTTTTAGCTTCTGTTGAAGGTGGAGCAAGTGAAGGTGTTGTTAATACTTCTAGAGCAATTGAAAATTATCCAGAATTTTTAAAACCTAGAGAAGTAAAAACAGTCGGACTTTTAGTTATCACTTCAAATAAAGGGCTTGCTGGTGCTTATAACGCAAACATAATCAGAGGAGCTGTTAAAGCAATTAAAGAAAACCAAGAAAAAGGTTTACACACAAAACTATTTATCATTGGTTTGAAAGGTATCACATCTTTAAAAAGAAAAATTGAAGGTCTTGATGCTGAAATTGTTAAAACATACTCAACAGTTATGGCAGAAGTTAATTCAACAGGCGCAGAACTTGTAGCTGAAGATTTAGCAAAAAGTTATATTGCAAAAGAAATTGATAAGATTGAAGTTTATACAACAAAATTCAAAAACATGATGTCATACTTGGCTCAAAAATGGGATTTAGTTCCTGTTTCTATTGACAAAGAAGAAGAAAAAACTTCAACAGAAATTGATCCAGTTATGATGTTTGAACCTTCAAAGGAAAGTATTTTGCAAAAAGTAATGCCACTTTATTTAACAAATACAATTTATCAAGCATTACTAGAAGCACAAGCAAGTGAACTTGCAGCTAGAATGACAGCAATGTCAGCAGCATCAAATAACGCAGAAGAAATGATTAGAACACTTACTATTGACTACAACAAAGCTAGACAATGGGCTATCACTCAAGAAATCATTGAAGTTGCATCTGGTGCTGATGCTATTAAAAATTAAAATTAATAATTTAATAAAATTAACAAAAAAAGAGCATATAAAATGCTCTTTTTTTGTATTTGCAATATAATAACACATATGACAGAAACAAAAATAACACCAAAAAGTATAATACAAGCAATGGGATTGGTTTTCGGAGATATTGGGACAAGTCCGATTTATACCCTAACAGTTGTGTTTTTAATGATAAAAGCAACACAAGATAATGTTCTAGGCATTTTATCATTTATTGTTTGGTCTTTACTTTTAATAATCACAATACAATACACTTGGCTTGCAATGAGTATCGGTATCCACGGTGAAGGTGGAACAATCGTACTAAATCAAGTTCTAAAAAGATTAGTAAAAAGTCCTAAAGCAATGACTATATTTTCACTTTTAACAGTACTTGGAGTATCTTTGCTTATGGGTGAAAGTGTTATTACACCAGCAATTAGCGTTCTTTCTGCAATCGAAGGGATAAAAGTTGTGCCAAGCTTACAAAACACACCTCAACCTATAATACTTTCAATTGCATTATTAATAATCGTTGGCTTATTTTCTGTTCAAAAAAATGGAGCAGGGAAAGTATCAAAAAGTTTTGCACCAATAATGCTAACTTGGTTTATAACAATAGCAACATTTGGAGTTTTATCTATCGTAAAAACCCCTGAGGTTCTTTATGCACTTAACCCAATGTATGCAGTAAAATTCATGATTCATCACGGACTTGCAAGTTTTTCTATTCTTGCAGTAACATTACTTGCAATAACAGGTGCAGAAGCATTATACGCAGATATGGGACATCTTGGTAAAAAACCTATTGTATATGCGTGGTATTTTGTATTCATAGCTTTATGCCTAAATTATTTAGGACAAGGTGCTTTTATCATAAGAAACCCTGAAACAACAAATATTTTATTCTCATTAGTTTCTTCAGAAGCAAACTTTTTATTCTTCCCATTCCTAATTTTAAGCGTTCTTGCAACTATAAACGCTTCTCAAGCAATGATTAGTGGCTTTTTCACAATTATTTATCAAGCAATCAACACAAGAATTTTTCCACGTTTAAAAATCAAATACACATCAGAAAAAATCAACTCACAAATCTATATTGGTGCAGCAAATTGGTTTTTAATGCTATGCGT
>JAZLGV010000108.1:0-20717 GCA_045616505.1 Candidatus Gastranaerophilaceae bacterium
ACAACTTGCTGATGCTAAAAATAATGTTGAAAGTCTTATCCAAGCTAGCAACACTTTAACAAATCAATATTTCACTAAACAAAAAGAAACTCAACTTAAACAAACTCAAGCTTTAGAAAAGAAACTTTCTCTTGATAAAGATAAATGGGAAAAAAGATTATCTATGCACGAATCTGAATTGAAAGGTTTCCAAGAAGGCTTCAAAAACTCAGTAAAAGAAGAATTCACTCCAAATTTCGCTAAATTCGCTTAATAAATACAAATTAAATAAAATTTAAAAGGTTATGGTTATAAGGTATGGTAATTAATAAGTAAAGGCATCTATAAAAGATGCCTTTTTATTTGTTTATTTACATATGTCTTGTTTCTGGATTTATCAAAATCGTTGAAAGTTTTTCTGCACCTACAAAATCACGTTTTGCCAAAATATCTGCCGCTTTTTCTTTATCATAATCAAGAAGTTGATGTTCCAAACTATAACTACCTGATGTTAAATTGATAATTATATATGAGGCTTTCGGTTCAGAAGAAAATGGTCTTCCAACACTACCAGCATTTACAACTGTTTGTTTTGAATGAGTCTGATAGCCGCACGGAATATGAGTATGTCCACACAAAATCAAATTTGCATCTGTACCTTTAATAATTTCTTCTACTTCTTCAAGCTTCATATTCGGAAAAATATTTTCATCATTACGTCTTGGAGAGCCATGCACAAGCAAAACCTTCAAACCTTCAACTTGTAACTCTTTTTGAGCAGGCAAAGACGCCAAAAATTCTTTTTGCTTAGAATTAAGCAACTTAGCATCTGCTTCTAGTGCATTTCCCATAATCGGCAAATTTGATTTAACTTTATCAACAAAATCTGCACTATTTACTATCATAAAATCTGTATTACCTTGAATAATCTCAAAATTATCATCTTTTGCAAGTTCCATGATTTTATCAACTGCTAAATCTGGTTGAGGTCCAGCCATTGCTAAATCACCTAAACAAAATATTTTATCAATTTCATTTGTTTTAATATCTTGCAAAACAGTTTCAAGGGCTTGCATATTTCCATGTATATCTGAAATTACTGCGATTTTCATATTTATAAACTCCTTTTTATTATTTGTGTTAAAATTATTCTATGATAAACAGAAGAAAAACAAAACAAATACAAATAGGTAATATAAAAATAGGTTCTGATTCTCAAATTTCAGTTCAATCAATGTGTAATACTGACACGAGAGATGTGAATGCTACATTACAACAAATAAACGCACTTGCTGATGCTGGTTGTGAAATTGCTAGACTTGCCGTTCTTAACCATGATGCATCTGCTGCAATAAAAGAAATTGTCAAAAAATCACCACTTCCAATTGTCGCAGACATTCATTTCAACCATAAACTCGCAATTGAATGTATAAACAATGGTGTTCAAGCACTTAGACTTAACCCTGGAAATATTGGAAAACTTGAAAACATAAAACAAGTTGTAACCTTAGCAAAACAACAACAAATCCCAATTCGTATTGGTATAAATGCAGGTTCATTAGAAAAAGAATTTCAAGAAGAAAACATTCCACTTTCTGAAAAAATGGTAAAAAGTGCATTGAAACATATACAAATATTAGAAGATTTGAATTTTGATTTAATAAAAGTATCATTAAAATCATCTGACGTTATGACAACTATTGACGCATACAAGTCAATAGCAGAAAAAATAGAATATCCACTTCACTTAGGAATTACAGAAGCAGGAACAATGAAAGGCGGAATTGTAAAATCTGCAATTGGACTTGGTTCTTTACTCTCTCAAGGAATCGGAGATACAATAAGAGTTTCTTTAACAGAAAACCCTGTTGAAGAAGTACACGCAGGCTTTGCAATACTAAAAGCATTAGGATTAAGACAAAAAGGTGTAAATTTTGTATCTTGTCCAACATGTGGAAGATGTCAAATTGATTTAATAGGTCTTGCAAAAAAAGTAGAAGAAAGATTTAAAGATTTGGATAAACCTATAACAATTGCAACAATGGGTTGTCCAGTTAATGGCCCAGGAGAAGCAAAACATGCTGACTTTGGTATCGCTGGTGCTATAAAAGAAGGATACATATTTAAAAAAGGTAAAATCATTGCAAGAGTTCCAGAAGAAGAATTACTAGACAAGCTTTCTGAACTAATTAATGAAAGTTTATAATGTATAAAGATTACTTAATATAGTTGCAGAAAACAAAAAAATAATGTATTCTCTTATAAAGAGGTGTTTATTATGAAAAAAATATTTTATATATTAATAGGTTTAATTTTATTTAACGCAAACATTGCACAAGCAGAAGTTACTGTTGATGAAATAACTTCAGAAAGATATGTTAAAAATCATGGTTATTCTGATGAAACATATCGCTTAATGAATTTACAACATGCTCAAATCGCAGGAACAGAAGCTGATGTTGTGCCTCAACCTCAAAATTATAGAAAATTCAGTCTTATTAGAAAATTCTTTATATATTTAGACCCAGCTCTTGACGATGGTCGTTTTGGTGAACATAGCATAGAATTCACTCAAAAATCATATTAAACGTTATAAGCAATTAACTGGCATAATTCGATAATTTTTTCTGGACACAAGCCTAGAATTAAGGTTATTAGTGTGCAGAAATATAAAATTACGATTGCGGAACTTGTTTTGTGGGCAATAATAGAACTTTCAACTTTGTCAGATTTTTCAAACATATATCTTATAACATTCAAATAACAATACATTGACACCACAACAGTCAAAATTATCAATAACAAAAATGGTAAAAACACTAAACCAGATCTTGCTATTGCTGAAAGTAAATAGATTTTTGAAACAAAACCTGATGTTAATGGTATCCCTGCTAATCCTAAAATACATATTGCAAAACACAACGTAAAAATAGGATTTGTATAAGCAAAGTTTTTAAACTCATACAATTTATTAGAAAACGGTGAATTTTCTAATATAACAATAGCTGCAACGACACCGATATACATAAATACAAAACAAATTAAATAAAATAAAACGGTTGATAAATTATAAACCGAAACCAGTGCTGCTGAAAATAAAACATAAGAAAAATTAGCACTCACGCTACAAGCCAATAATTTCTTTATGTTTCTTTGTCTAATTGCTAATAAATTAGCCCAAACAGAGGTTAATACAGCAATTAAAACTAAAACAAAAGTAAGTTCATAACTATAACTTAACGGAAATACTAATAATCTTGTTAAAATACCAAATAGAGCTAATTTAGGAACAATTGATAAAATACCAAGAATTGAAGTAGAAGCCCCTTCATAAATATCAACTATCCAATTTGAAAAAGGTAAAACTCCAAGTTTAAATGACAATCCAGAAACAATCATAATTACTGCCATTGAATACAATAATGTTGGTTGTTTACCATCAAAAAATTCATAAATTTCAGTAAAATTAAATGAATTTGAAATACCGTATAAATATGCAACTCCAAACAAAAATATTGCAGATGCAATTAAACTTATAACAAAAAATTTTAATGCTGATTCTTTTGAAAAATATCCATTATCAAAAGCTATCATAAATGTTGAAGAAACAGACAAAATTTCTAATGCTACAAACATTGTCAAAAAATCATTTGCAGAAACCAATGTCAATGCTCCTAAGATATTTGTCAAAAATAAAGCATTAAAATGAAACGCATTACTTCTATTTGCTGCTAATGTTCTTTTAGTTAAAAACACCAATAAGAATGATGAAATTAATATAAAAACTTTAAAAAACATTGTAAAACTATCAGAAATAATAGTGTTATTAAAAGCATAACAAATTGGTTCTATTTGAACTTTTGAACATAATGCAGCAGATATAAAAATACCTAAAATAGAAATCCATTTTGAAATCTTATATTTACTTGCATCACAAAAGAATGAAAGAACAAGTTGAATACCAATAAACAACAATATTGATAACTCAGGAAGTATTAAATTTATTTTATTAAAAAATTCCATTAAATTTATTCTACCTCATCAAACCTGTAAAACATTCACTAAATTTTCGACAAATGGTTCTAATAAATCTAAAATTGAAGCTGGGAATAGACCAAAAACAATTATAGAAACAACAAGAACTAATAACACAACAAATTCATGATTGGAAATATCTGAAACAGCAGTATCAATCTGATATTTTTCAAAAATATTTCCAAAAAATACTTTATGCATAAACTTCAAGATATACGACACGCTGAAAAACATCGCAAAGATAGAAATTACGCTACATACCTTATACCAAACATCATAACCGTCTAACGACGTATTAAAAGAGCCTAAGAAAGTTAAAAATTTAGAAACAAAGCCAATAGTAAAAGGTGTTCCAATCAATGCCACACAAACAATTAATGCAAAGCCCATTAATCTTGGCATAACATGTCCTAACCCACCCAATTCTAGCAAATCAGAAGTTTTTGTACGCATGCAAACAATACCTGTAATCAAAATTAAACCTGCAAATATAATTGAATGTGCAAGCATTTGAAATATTGCACCTGAAATTCCTAAAAAATTCATAGAACACAAGCCTAACAAAATAATACCTGCACTTGAAAGACTTGAATATACAACCATTTTCTTTATGTCATTTTGAGCAAAAGCAACTATTGCAAAATACAATATATTTATCGTTGCAAATATCGCTAAAATTGGTGCTACAAAAACAAAAGCTTCAGGTAAAAGTTCAATATTAAATCTTTCAATACTGTAAGCACCACTAATTAACAAAACCGTATTTAAAATAATACAAACAGGTAATGAAGAATTTTTATGCGTATCTACAATCCACGAATGGAAAGGAACAATCGCCAATTTTATTGCAAATCCAATTAAACATAAAATTGAAATTATAATTTGCATAAATAATGGAAAATCAGGATCCTTTACGACAATTTCAGAAAAATTTGCTGTCATATTTTCATAAATAATGAAATTATAAGCATGTAGCAACAAAATACCAACTAATAAAAACAAACTTCCAAAAAATGTATATAGAACATATTGCATTGCAGTATCTTTTGAATTTTCTTTACCCCATAATGAAATTAAGAAATAAACAGGTATTAGCATTAATTCAAAGAACAAGAAGAATAAAAACATATCTCTTGCCGCAAATAAACCTAATACACAAGTTTCTAAAAATAACATTAAAGAATAATAAAGCTTAAATTTAAATTTTATTGCGTTCTTACTTACAATCAAAGCAATTAAAAAGATAAATGATGTCAAAACCACCATCAATAAAGATAAAATGTCTAAACCAAATAACATTT
The DNA here is from genome assembly GCA_045616505.1 of Candidatus Gastranaerophilaceae bacterium. Taxonomy (GTDB): domain Bacteria; phylum Cyanobacteriota; class Vampirovibrionia; order Gastranaerophilales; family Gastranaerophilaceae; genus JAKSUT01. The sequence goes on from JAZLGV010000108.1 coordinate 5,316, forward strand.
TTATCCCGATTACTTTAATCCAACTTATTCCAGCAAGTGAAAACTCACTTAAATAATTTATGCCGTAATTTATTTGTGAATTATAAAATACTAAAAATAATATTGAATATGCAAAATGGAAAGAGGCAAACGTTTTTGCAAAACGTCTTATTAAAACAACTTTTCCGCTAAAAATTGGCAAGAACAACAAAATTGCCGCAATTAAAGGCGAAAATATTAATGCTAAAACTGACAAACTATTTTCCACATTAACCTCCACCCAATAATCCATACTCAATAATAATCGTATATGTAAACATCAATGCTGCAAAAATTATTGCGATAAAAATCACAGAATAAGTCAAATAACTTTGAAAAGAACCTGTTTGCATTTTAGAAAAAATCCAAGAAGCAGAACGGCAAATCAAATTTGCAACACGAATAATACTTTTAAAAACATATTTATCAATAAAATCACAAATATAAGCTAAACAAGAATAAATTTTCCTATACAAAAATTCGTAAAAATCATCAATACCAAAACCGTTTAGCAATAAATTAGATACAGGTTTTGGTACAAACTTATTTAAACCTCTTCGATACCACTCAAAAGTAACAACTGCAACTACTAAAATCATTGGCAATATAATAAAAATCAAATTAAAATCTACTATACTAAATTTTTCAGGAATATCTGATTTTATTAAATTTTCAAACGGTCTTTTTACAAAATATCCTATAAGCACAACAATAATTGTTAAAAATGCTACTGAAAAATTCAAAATCAATGAAGTTGGATTAATTTTATAAGAATTTCGTCTTTTACCTTCAAACACATAAAAATATAAACGTACAAGGTAAAAAGCTTCCAATAAAGAAACTAAAATCAAAACTATTAAACAAACAATATTTGAACTATCAAATGTATTAAATAAAATCAATTCTTTTGAAAAATATCCGCTAAAGAATATTCCTAAAATAGAAATTATCGCAACTAAAAACGAAATTGCACACATAGGAATTTCACTTCTCATACCGCCCATAAATTTAATATTTTTCAACCCAGAAAGCGAAGCAACAACTATTCCACTAATTAAAAACAAAATTGCATTTGCAAACAAAAACGTAATCATATACAAAGCAGCAGCATTATAAAAACCTAACCCTAATGCTAAAAATACAATTCCAACTTGAGAACTTGTAGAATATGATAAAAGCTTATTAATATCAACTTGACATAACGCACATAAAGCACAAATCAATGCACTACAAGCACCAACAATAGTTACTATAAGTAACAACAATTCTGAATTTGCAATAACAGGATAAATTCTTAACAATAAAAAGATTCCCAATGAAACATAAACTGAATTAACTAATGCACTAATCGGTGCAGGCACATCGTTTAAATTTTCTAACCAAGTATGTAATGGGAATTGAGCCGATTTAATAAGAGCGGAAATAACAAACAAACATCCAATGATATTATAAATCACATCATTAGTATATGAACCTAAATAATCACCGATATCAGCAATACTTACAAACGGAACAGAAGTTAAATCATAACTTCCTGAATATTCAAACATAATTGTTATTGTTGCAATAGTACCAATTAAGAAAAAGACATTACTTAAACTATCAACTAATAACATATTTTTAGCGGACAAAGAAGATGACTCTTTTTTATACCAAAAACCTGATAACAAATAAATAGAAACACCTAACAATGCCCAGAACAAACTTGATTGAAATAAATTTGCACTAAATATAAAGCCAAAAACTGAAAACATAAATAAGTTCATATATCCGAAAAATCTTGAAAAGCTTTTGTCTTTATACATGAATTTTACAGAATATACTTGGATAAACATACACAATATGCTTACAATCAACCCCATTAAGACTGACAATTTATCAACATAAATTCCTAAATTCAAACAAAAATTTTGAATTTTCAAAAAAGGAAAAATAAAATCTGTTGATATATTTGCATTTTGAGCAATAAAAATCAAAGCTCCAACAAAAAATACAATACAAGTAAACAAAGAGCCTAAAGATAAAGCTGAAATCAATCTTCTTGATTGAACGAGATTAAAGAAACGTCCCAACACAATCAATGCAAAAATCCATATCGGAACTAAAAGAACTATAAACATATTATCTATAAAAAAATTCATCCCTTTAATTCCTCATAATCTTCCACATCAGTTGAATGTTTATCTTTAAACATCATATAAAAAATCGAAACTAAAATAACGATTTCAGCCAAATTTAAAAACATATAAAATACTGAAAAAACAGCACCTTCAAGTCTTACCGAATCAAAAAAGTTAGCAAAAGCAAGAAAATTGATATTTACAGAACAGAAAATAAAACATATTGATAAAAAGACTTTAAAAATATCTTTTGAAACAACAGTTCCAAATATTCCGATAATCAACAACACTAATGCTAAAGCCAAATAATGATACAAACTTATATCAAAAATCATACTCAAAATTTCATTATTCATTTCTACCTCCGTCTTTTAATTCAAAAGTAGAAATACCTACAATAGTAATCAAAACTAAAATTACAAATAATAAAAATGAAACAAAATTATCTATAAAAACACTTTCAAATATTGATTTGCTTATAATGTCAGTTTCTAAAACTTGTTCTTTTAAAGCCACCCAAGCAATATTACTATCCAAATTTAATGAAGTTGCAATCAAATAAACCAACGATAAAAATAAAATTCCAAGAAATAAAATTGAGAAATACAATCTTGCAGATTTTGTTATTCTTAATTTACTCAAATTCAAATTTACATTCTTTGCAAAAACAAAAAACAAAAAAGGAATTAACAAACAGAAAAAGAAAATATGTATTCCCACATTAATCCAAACTCCAAGCATACAAAAAATAATTGCTACAAACACAAATGAAACTAAAGAAAAAGCAATAGTTTTAAAAGCATTTGTAAAAATAGCTAATAATACGAATAAGACAGTACCTCCCGCTGCACAAAAAAACAATAAACTTTTAAGAATATCTATATCCACCGATACACCTTAAATTTAGCTACTAATAAACTTCAAGTATTACTCTATGTTTACATTTATACTACATAAAAAAATACTGTTATAATAGTAGATGTTGTGAATTATTAAGTTGGATTTTTATGATAAAAAAATTACTATATTTTTTAATATTATTCATTATTCCTATTCACTCTTATGCAACTGAATTTGCAGGTGCAGAATACAATATTTACGGCTATAATTTAAAGCCTGATGATTGCAGAATTTACACACAAAAAGGCGATAAATTCTTAAAAAAATACGACAGCACTTATGATAAAAAACTAAAAGCAGAATATCTAAAAGAAGCACTAAAAAATTATTATCTTGCCACAAAAGCACACAACGATTGTTTTGAAGCAAAAATTGGTCTTGGAAGAATTTATGATGAAATGAAATTAGATAAATATGCAAAAGAACAATTTTTCTTTGCATATAACGTAAATAGTTCAAATCCAGAATTAAATTACAGATTTGGAAACTTTTACTACAAAAGACAATATTTAACAAAAGCGAGATTTCATTATGAAATCGCCTACAAAAATGGATACGCAAATAATTATGACTTAAATTACAAAATGGCAAACACATATAGCCAATTAGCAAATGCGGAAAAAGCAGCTTTTCACAGAAAAAAAGCAGACAATATAAGAAAAAAAGAATTAGGAGAGGCAAATAAAATACATTCATTGGATGACAACAATTCAAATAATACGCAGTATTATTTATTTGTAAAATAGATGACACTTGGGATAGGGATGAAAAGTTTATTTAAAAATTTATTAATTTTATTATTATCATTTATATGTTGCACATTATCTAGTGTAGCATTTGCTAATGATGAAATAGATGAACAAATTATTTTTAAACAATCTTCATATCGTATCTCTGCAATTGACCCAAATATTTCAACAAATGCTCAAGGAAGTTTTTTCCCAGGATTAAGAGGTTCAAACCAACTTATCGTTTACACTCCAAGCTTTGGGTTAAGAACAAATACAAACGAATTTGGTTCTGAAGCGATAGTTCAAGGAAATACTGTTGTTTCATTAAGTGGTGCAGATTCAATCATTCCAAGCGATGGTATTGTTATAAGCGGGCATGGACGTGCTAAAAAATGGATAAACGAAAACCTTGTTATCGGGGCAAAAGTTTATGTAAACAGAGAAACTAAAACATTAAATGTTTATATCGTTCCAGATAGTTTTATTTTTGGAGCTAAAGAAAGAATTAAAGAAACACAAGACATAATCAATTATTACAAAAAAAATATGTTTGATTATGAATTTAAAATGCCTTGCAGTTACATAAACAAAGCTCAATATTACATTAAAAAAGCGGAACGTTCTACAAAAGAAGTTCAAAAATATTCTGCATCTGCAATAGACTATGCAAACCAAGCTTTAGCATATTCTATTCCTTACAAAAAAAATGAATTAAAAGGTGTTTGGATTAGACCAACTCAAAAAAATCCAGAACAAGTAACAATTGCATTAGACAAAATTAATTCCGCAGGAATAAAAGAAGTATTTTTAGAAACTTATTTTCACGGAAAAACAATATTCCCTAGTGCAACAATGGAATATTATGGTTTTACAACACAAAATGAAATATTTTCAGGTTGGGACCCTCTAAAAGTTTGGATAGAAGAAGCACACAAAAGAAATATGAAAATACATATTTGGTTTGAAACATTCTATGTTGGAAACAAAAATCCTGCATACTATCCAAACAGTATATTAGCAGTTAAACCTGACTGGGCAAATGTTACAAAGAAAAATTTTGATTCACTAACACCTGTGCCATCTATTTCAGAACACAACGGTTATTTCATTGACCCAGCAAACCCTGAAGTTCAATTGTTTTTAGAAAGTTTACTAAAAGAAATTCTAACAAAATACAAACCTGATGGCATAAATCTTGATTACATAAGATATCCTCAATCAATTGCAAAAAAATTTTCAACTTATGATTTGTCAAATTGGGGTTATACAGAATACGCAAGAAACGAATTTAAAGAAAGATACGGAATAGATCCTCTTGATATTTTGCCAAACGATTCTATGTGGATAATTTGGGCAAAATACAGACAAGACCAAATAACAGCATTCGTAAGTAGAATTAGAAAACTTACACGAAAACATAATACAAAATTGACAACCGTAATCTTCCCTGACCGAAACAAAGCACTTGAAACAAAACAACAAGACTGGAGTACTTGGTCAAACTTAGGTTATGTTGATGGATTCACACCATTACTTTTAACAAATGACGCAAAAACTGCAGTTGTCATGTTAAAAGATGTTATCAAACACAAACAAGACTCTACAGAACTTTATGCTGGTTTATTTGCCCCATTTATGGGTGCAACAAACCAAGATTTACTAAAACAAATCTATGAAGCGAGAAAAATAGGTGCAAAAGGCATAATTATGTTTGATTACGCACACCTTAACGAAGGCTACAGAGATACACTTTCAACAAGAGTATTTAACGAAAACTATACTCAAATGCTAGAAGAAAAAAGTAAAAATAAAAAATTATTAAAACCCAAAAACCAAGATGATAAAAATAAAAAATCACCTAACAAAAAAAGAGGTAAAAATGGAAAATAATGAAGAAGAAAGAAAAGAACGCAAATTTTTAGGCGTTATGTTTCATTGTTGCAACATATATGGTAGAATTTACAAGAATAAAGAAGGCACAGCCTATGTTGGTAATTGCCCAAGATGTATGAAATCAATAAGGGTAAATATTGGTGAAGGCGGTACGAATGCGAGGTTTTTCAATGCTTACTAACACAAACGATGAATTAACAGAAATTTTTAAAACTTTAGTACAAATTCCATCTCCAACACTTTCAGAAGAAAAAGTTATCGAATGGATACTAGATTTTTGCAAAAAAAATAACATCAAAGCTGAACTTAATGATTACAAAGACGTACTTATAAAAGTTCCTGCAACTGATACAAATAAAAAACCAATTTTATTATCTTCTCACATGGATGTAGTTGGAGACTTTTCACCAATCAACCTTGTAGAAGAAGATGGAGTCATCAAAACAGACGGTAAAAGAACACTTGGTGCAGACGATAAAGCTGGTGTAAGTTGTGGTCTATTACTTGCAAAAGAAATAGCAAATTCAACAGATATTAAACATGGTGGCTTAGAAATTGTCTTTACTAGAGATGAAGAAAAAAACATGACTGGTATTCGAAATGTAGATTTTTCTAAATTAGAAGCTAAACATGTTCTTGTATTAGACGGCGATAGATTGGGCGTGCTTGAAGTTTCTGGTGCAAGTTATACAAATGCTCACCTAATTGTTACAACTCCTTATGGTGGTCATTCTGGCGTTGATATACACGAACGTCACAGATTGAATGCAGCAAAACTTGTCGCAGAATTAATAATGAATATTCCTCAAGGTGTATATTACAAAGACGAAACAGGTACAATTACCTCTATAAACATCGGAACAATCATTGCTGGTAACATTGAAGGAAACGCTGGAAAAATTGCACAAGACCAAATAAAATGTGATAGTTATATTGATTACTTTATGGAAAACGCTATTACAAACATCATTAATACTGATGCACAAGTTTCATATTCTATCAGAAGTGCAAGTGTTGCAAAAGAAAATGAATTAAAAGCATTAATTGAAAATTTAGTAAAAGAATTTAACGAAAAATATGAAAAATATGCACAAGCAAAAATCATTTTCACAGAGCACATACCTCAATTTGAACGTTCAGAAGATCCGACAATTGAAAATGTTTATAAAAAAGCAACTGAAAAGCTTGGTATGACACAAACTATAAAATCATTCCACGCTGGTGCAGAAACTCACATTTATGCTAAAAATAAAAACAAAAATGGAGAAACATTCTCACCTTACTTAATGGGTGTTGCAAACATCTATAACATGCACTCATCTTCTGAAAACATTGAAATTCAAACACTTACACAAGGCTATGAATTAGTAAAAGAAATATTTATGGAATTTAATCAATAAATTCACATAAAATATCATTACTAATCATCAACCCATTCAAAGTCAAAGCCCAACCTGTTTGAGTTTTGACAAGATAATCAGAATATTTATCAAGAACTTCGGAATATTTTTTATCAAAATCAATTCCGAAGTTTTTGTTTATCTCAAAAACATTTATTCCGTCACATTTTCGAAACCCTAAAAATATAGTTTCTTCAAGCATTTCTTGTTTTGTCTGAACATGAGAAATTTCTTTTTTTAAAGGATTTTCAATATATTCTTCTAATGAAGAAAAATTAGTATAACGAACGTTATCGCAATATCCACTTGCAGCACAGCCAAAACCATAATAACTGTTATTTTCCCAGTAATTAGTATTATGCCTTGAATATTTATATTTTTTTGAAAAATTACTTATTTCATAATGTTCAAAACCCGATTTTTCAAGATAATCACAAGCAAGCAAGTACATGTCAGCTTGCAAATCTAAATCGGGCAAAGCAGTTGGCATATTTTTATAAAAAGCACAACCCTCATCAATTTTTAACCCATACAAAGAAACATGGGAAATATCAAACTCCAAAGCAGTTTTTAAATCTGCTAAAAAACTTTCTTTAGACTGATTTGGCAAACCATAAATAAAATCAACGCTAATATTTTTAAACCCAGCATTTATTGCATTTTCAATTACATTTTTTGCTTCTAAGGAATTATGCCTGCGACCAATCTTTTTTAATATTTCATCATCAAAAGATTGCACCCCAATACTCAAACGATTAAAACCTAATTGAATTAAACCTTTCAAATATTCTATATCTGCATCATTTGGATTAACTTCAATAGTTATCTCCGCATCTTTTGAGAAATTAAAACAGTCAAAAATCAACTTTAACTCATCTAAAGATAACAATGATGGAGTTCCGCCACCAAAATATAAAGTTTTTAATAAATCATTTTTATATTCATTTTTAATTTGCTTTTTCAACGCTTTTAAATAGGCATCTTTTAAATCTAATTTATTATAAGAAACAAAAGAGCAATAAAAGCACTTACTCAAACAAAAAGGAATATGAATATAAGCAGACTCTATCATAGAAATATAGTTTGCTCTCTATCTGGGCCAACACTTATGATAGAAATTGGAATTTCAAACAATTCTTCCAATCTTTTCAAATAATCTTTTGCTAATTGTGGCAAATCGTCATAATTTCTAACATTTGAAATATCACATTTCCAACCTTTATGAACTTCATATATTGGCTCGAAAAATTTATGTTCAAAAACTTGTGTAGGATAACTTGAAGAAATTTTACCAGTTCTTGTATCTTTATAAGCCACACAAATTTTAATTTCATCAAAATCATCAAAAACATCTAATTTAGTAATAGCCATAGAAGTCAAACCACTAACTAAAACGGCATATTTAGCAACAACAGCGTCAAACCAACCACATCTTCTTGGACGACCTGTTGTTGTTCCGTATTCATGACCAATTTCTCTTAATCTTTCGCCAATCTCATCATTCAATTCAGTAATAAAAGAGCCTTCACCAACTCTTGTCATATAAGCTTTAGAAACACCTATTACATCTTCAATAGTTGATGGACCATATCCGCTGCCTACAGCCGCACCACCAGCGATTGGATTTGAACTGGTAACAAATGGGTAAGTGCCATAATCAACATCCAACATGACGCCCTGAGCGCCCTCAAAAAGAATTGTTTTCTTTTCTTTCTTATATTCATACAAAGTTTCTTGCCAATCTAAATCAATATATGGAGCAAAATATTCAGCATATTTATGACAAAGCAACTCAATATCATATTTTGAATATGGCTTCAACCCGTAACTTTGCAATTTTGGATTAATGCTATTTAATGCATGGAAAATATTATTTTTTAAAGCTTCTGGAGAATACAAATCTTGTATTTTAAATCCAACTCTAGCCATTTTATCTGTATATGTAGGTCCAATACCTTTTTTGGTAGTACCAATTTTATTACTAGTTTTTGAATCATTTTCAACGGCATTTTCTATATCCAAATGATAAGGCATAGTAATTGAAGCTAAAGGACTAATTTTCAAATTTGACAAATCAATACCATTTTTAACTAGTCCCAAAATTTCTTTCATAAACATTTCTGGGTGAATAACAGTACCTGGGCCAATATAACAAATTTTATCCTTATACAAAATACCAGAAGGAACCAAATGAAATTTATAAGTTTTTTCATCTACAACAACAGTGTGACCGGCATTACAACCGCCTTGATAACGGATTATCATATCTGCATTTTGAGCAAGCAAATCAGTAACTTTTGCTTTACCTTCATCACCCCATTGAGCTCCAACCACAACTGTATTTTTCATTATTTTCTCCAAATTATTATGCTATTAAACTTATGTATTTTGATGTTTTCACACCATCAATAGAATTAATTTTTGATAATACATCTTCATTAACTTCTGTATTTGTATTGATAATCATCAAAGAATCATCATTTTGTTTTTGAACAACGTGCATATCATTAATGTTTATTCCTGCTTCACCAATAACAGTTGCAACTTTTGCAATCATTGATGGTTTATTTTCGTGCGGAATTAACAACATATTTTCTTGTGGTTCAATACTTGTTACATAATTATTTATTTGAACAACTCTTTGAACACCTTCAGCAATCATTGCACCTTTAACAATAGCAAAACTTCCGTTTGTAGAAATCAATTTCACAGAAATTGAGCCAATAAAGTCGCCTGAAGTTGCACTTTTTGAAATAGTAACATTAATACCTTTTTCTTTTGCAATTATTGGAGCATTTACGAAATTAACATTGTCTGTAAATGAAGCAAATACCCCTTTTAAAATAGCTGTTTCTAGTGGAGAAACATCCAAATTTGCTAATGAACCTTTTACTGCAATTTCAATTTCTGACAAATTCGCACCTAGTATCTGCATTGAAATACTACCGATATTTTCAGCAAGTTGCATATAATCTTTTACAGGTTCTAATTTTGAAGGTTTCAAAGACGGAATATTAACAGCGCTTGAAGCAGAACCACCTGTCAAAACTGATTTAATTTGATTTGCAACATCAATTGCAACATTTAATTGTGCTTCAGATGTACTTGCACCCAAATGCGGAGTTAAAACAATATTACCTTCAGCACCAAACAATGGAGAAGCCTTAACGTCAGGCTCTGTTTCGTAAACATCAAGAGCAACACCTGAAACTTGACCTGAAGCAAGTGCATCTTTCAATGCAGCTTCATCCATTACACCACCTCTTGCGCAATTTATAAGTTTTACACCTTTTTTCATTTTGGCGATTGTATCTTTGTTTATCATGTGAGTTGTTTCTTTAGTTTTTGGAACATGCACAGTAATATAGTCGCATTGTCCCCAGAATTTATCATAAGAATCAACATATTCACAACCCAAAGCCTCAACAGCCTCTTTTGTCGTATATGGGTCACAAACAATTACTCTCATACCAAGAGCCAAAGCAACTTGTGCAACGTGAGTACCGATTTTTCCAATACCAATTACACCTAAAGTTTTTCCAAAAACTTCAACACCAGTAAATTTTGAGCGTTCCCACAAGCCTTCTTTTGTACTTTTAACAGCCGTAGGAATATTTCTAGACATTGCCAACATTAATGCCAATGTATGTTCAGCTGCAGCATTTGTATTACCGTCAGGGGAATTAACAACAATAACACCTTTTTTAGTAGCAGCATCTAAATCTATATTATCTACACCAACACCTGCTCTACCAACAATTTTTAAATTTTGAGCAGCTTCAAATACTTTTTTAGTTACTTTTGTTTGACTTCTTACCATCAAAGCATCATATTCTTTAATCTTTTCGCACAATTCGTCTTCGGGCATAGTAGGTAACAAATCAACCTCAATGCCATCACCTTCTTTTAGAATTTGCTTTGCAATATCATTAATCTTATCTGTAACCAAAACCTTCATAATATCCCCCTTAAATAAATCCAGTATTTCTTAAAAATAAAAGACACGATTTCAAATCAAAAACCGTGCTTTTATATACTTAAAATGGTTTTGTTTGATTTAATTTCAATCTTAATTCTCTAAACCTTGCGATATCTTCTTGTGCTTTTCCAGATTCTTTGAAAACTGCTTGAGCAGAAGGATGAACCATCAAAACATAATCCATGTGAATTTCCAAGAAATTGTATCTACGTGGAGTTTGACTACCATTTCTTGAATAAATTTCAGCATTTGTAACTGCTAAAAATCTTCTTTCTTTATCGTTCAACAAATCTGTTAATTCACGATTTGTACTTGTGTATTTTGAAACGTGAACAGTACCTTTTATATCATAATCTACTGTTAAAATGCTTACCTCTATAGGAATTGTATCAATGTTTTTTGCCATAGCCTTACCTTTTCTCGTATTTACTTATCTATAATACAATTATTTTTTTGAATTGTCTAGTATTTTTGATTTTTTTGATTTTTTTCTTGATTTTTTTATAAGTTTTGAAATAGCTTTTGTATCAAAAAGTTGATGATCTTTAATTCTAGTACCTTCAACCTCGTGAACATTTTCAACTGAAATAAATGCTTTTGGATCTATACTTTTTACAATAGATTTCAAAGAAGTTAATTCTAAACGAGAAACTACGCAAAAAATCAACTCTTTCTCCACTCCTGAATATCCACCTTTGGCATTTATATAAGTAACACCAATATCCATATTTTTAATCAATGAATCACCAATTTCTTTTGCATTATTTGAAACAATATTAACCGATTTAGCTTCAGAAAATCCGTCAATTACGATATCAATAACTTTATATGTAATAAAGTAAGTTAAAATTGAATACATAGCCTGTTGAGGACCATATAAAAAACCTGCGGCAGTATAAATAAAAACGTTAAAAAACATTATAATTTCACCAACAGAAAAACCGAATTTTTTAGAAATACTAATTGCTAAAATTTCAGTTCCGTCCATTGCTGCACTATTTCTTAAAACTAGCCCTACACCAAACCCAAGAATGATACCACCATATACTGTTGCTAAAAGCAAATCTTGAGTAGCATGATGATTATGGAACAAGTTTACACTCATACCCAAAATCAAAGTTGCATAAGCCATTCTCAACACAAAAAATTTGCCTAATTTATGAAATGCCAATAATATAAACGGCAAATTCAAAAGCAAAATAGCCAAACCTAAATTAAACTTTGTGACATAACTAAACATCATTGAGATACCAATGATACCACCGTCAATCATGTTATTCGGAACTAAAAAGCCTTCCAAAGCAATAGCCGCAATAAATGGTCCAATTGTTAAAAAGAAAAATTTAGTAAAAAAGTTTTTGTCTAATTTAATTCCCATAAACCAATTTTACTAAAAGCCAAAATAAAAGTCTAGTTTAAAAAATTAATTTACACTTTTTTTATCTTCGTTCTTTTTAATTGAAATTAAATTATTTATTTTTAAAATAGATTTAGATTCAGATTTATCTTTTTCTTCGCAACCCAAAATACCTTCTAAATCTTTTTTCAAAGTTGTTAAATCTTCGTATTTTTTGATTGTGCCGCCCAAACAAATTGAAACATCTCCAGTTTCTTCAGAAACAACTAAACAAGCCGCATCTGAAACTTCTGACATTCCAATTGCAGCTCTGTGACGTGTTCCATATTTCCAACTTAATGTTGGATCTTCTGTTAAAGGTAACAAAACACCACAAGAAGAAATTCTATTATTATCAATAACCATAGCGCCATCATGTAATGGTGTATTTGGGTGAAAAATAGTCAAAATAAGTTCTGTTTTAACATCAGCATTAATTTTTGTACCTACATCGTAATAATTATTTGCTGAAATATCTTTTTGAAAGACTATCAATGCACCTGTACGTGTTTTTGACAAATATTTTGCTGCTTCAACAATTTCTTTTACAACATCCTTTGTTTTTGTTTTAGAAGTTGTATTACTATGTTTCCAAAAACCAATACTGATAAACCCAGGCTGTCCTAAATAGCCTAAAAAACGTCTTAATTCAGGTTGGAATACAACAATTAAACTTAATGTAATCAACCAAGTACAAGCTTTTAAAAACATACCAATAATTTGCAAGTTTATAACAATCAAAAATTCGCTTAAAATCCAAGCGAAAAATAAGATTATAACACCTTTTATAAGTTTTTCAGATTGAGTATTTTTAATAAGTTTTTTATAAACAATAGAAATTAACAACACAATGATTAATAATTCGACAGCATCATCCCAAGAAAAACCTAATCTCAAGGCATTAACATCATCGTAAAAAGTATTTACAAGAGTATTAATCATTTGCGTCCAATCTATTCAACATTACATCATGCGAAATTAAATCTTCTAAAGATTCTCTCTTTACTATAATAGCAGATTGTGATTTTTTTACAAGTACCATTGCTGGTTTTAATACTCTATTATAATTACTAGACATAGAATAATTATAAGCGCCCGTATTAAAAAAACATAAAATATCACCTTCTTCAACTTGAGGCAATTTTACATCTTTAACTAAAATATCACCAGACTCACAATATCTACCAGCAATCGTAACTATTTCAGAAGCAGTCCAATCAGCTTTGTTTGCAACTTGAACAGAATATTCTGCTTGATACAAACTTGGACGAGGATTGTCTGCCATCCCTCCATTTACGGCAACATATTTTGTCGCATTTGGAACTTGTTTTGAACTTCCAACAGTATATAAAGTAACACACGCTGTTGAAATAATACTTCTGCCAGGCTCAATAAAAATTGTTGGACTTTCAACGCCGTACTTTTCAATACTTTTATTTAAAGCATCAACAATAACATCAGCAAACTCAAAAACTGATGGTGGATTATCTTGTTCGGTATATTTAACACCAATACCACCACCAATGTTTAATTCAGATAAATTCAAAGAAAATTTTTCATTTATTCTTGCTAATTCTTTTACAAGAATATCAATTTCATCATTATACACATTAGTTTCAAAAATTTGAGAACCAATGTGAGCATGTAGCCCTTTTAAATTTAGATTTTTATACTGTTCAACGATTAAAGAAATTGCTTCATCAATTTGAGACATATCAAACCCAAATTTTGAATCTAAGTGTCCAGTTTGAATATATTCATGCGTGTGACATTCAATTCCAGGAGTAATTCTCAATAACACATCAACCGTTTTATTTTTTGCAGCAGCAAGCTCATTCAATAATGACAATTCAAAAAAGTTATCAACTGAAACATGACCAACCCCACAATCAATTGCCATATTTAATTCATCAACTGATTTATTGTTTCCATTCAACAAAACTTTTGACATATCAGCACCTGCTGATTTTACTGTGAAAAGTTCTCCGTCAGAAACGCAATCAAAACCAAACCCTTCTGACGCAACGATTTTTGCAACAGACAAATTCATCATAGCTTTTGAAGCATATAAAAAATTTATTTTTTCATATTTTGAAAAAGCTTCTTTATATTCCTTACAAATAGTTCTTAAACTATTTTCATCTAACACATACAAAGGAGTTCCATATTTATCTGCCAATTCAGTTAAATCACAACCGCCTATAACAAGATTTCCATTATCATTAATTTCAGTAGTAAGTGGTTTCAAACTTTGATTAGTAGAATTCATAATTTATCCTTATTAATATGTCAAACTCAAATTTAAAAAACTATTTTTTTGAAGCTTTTTTGGCATTTTTCATCGCAGCATCAATCAACCCAGCAAATAATGGATGAGGATTTTCAGGTCTTGATTTAAATTCTGGATGGAATTGAGAAGCAACAAACCAATCAAGATTTGGAAGTTCAACCATTTCAGCAAGCATTTTATCCGGAGATAAACCTGAGAACACCAAACCTTTTTCTTCTAATGCAGCTCTGTATTCATTATTAACTTCGTATCTGTGTCTATGACGTTCAAATATTTTTGTAGCACCATAAGCTTTGTGAGCTTTTGAGTTTTTCTTAACTTGACATTCATATTGACCCAAACGCATTGTACCGCCATAACCATTAACGTTCTTTTGCTCTAGCATCAAATCTATAACAGGATTTGGAGTATTTTCATCAAATTCAGTTGAATTTGCATCTTTCAAACCTAAAACATTTCTTGCATACTCAATAACTGCACATTGCATACCTAAGCAAAGACCTAAGAATGGTAAATTGTTTTCTCTTGCATATTTAATAACATTCAATTTACCTTCAATACCTCTTACGCCAAAGCCACCTGGAACAACAACAGCATCGACTTCTTTTAACAATTTTTTAGTATTATCAAAACTTACACATTCTTCTGAATTAATCCATTTAATTTCGATTTTTG
>JAZLGV010000109.1:0-22907 GCA_045616505.1 Candidatus Gastranaerophilaceae bacterium
TTGAGGGAATTTGTGATATAATTATTCATAAGAGAACCTTCCTTTCTTTATTGGTTTTGTGGTGCTAACTAAATCTTAAAGAAGTTTGGTTCTCTTTTCAATTACTTTTTTGATGGTTTACACATAATATTTTATACGACCAAAAATTTGCTGATACTCAAACCCAATTAGAAAAAAATATTCAAGAATTTTTAGAATATGATAAGAAAAATGATTTTACAAATTGGAGTCCTTGTTCTGTTGCCCATCCTATTTATCAAAAAGAATGTGAATATTTTGAGAAGATTGATAAAAACATTGCCGATTTACAAAAAGCATCTGAAACCAGCGAAGCATTAAGAACGAGATTAGCGAATTTGCAAAATATTCTTTTAAAATATGATGAACGAAAAAGAATAGCAAAATTAATTTTTAGACAACATCAGGAAAATTTGAAATGCAAATAATTTCTTATCGCCCCTTCGGGGGCGTTTTTATTTGCTTAAACGGGGAAACCCGTAATTGTTTTTCCTGATTTTCTTTTCATCTTTCATTGGGTCATAAATTGGTATTGCACTTGCCCTATTCTGTGCTGCTAATACTTTCTCCGCTTGCATTTTTTCTTTTTCTGTTTCAATTTCATGCAACGCTTCGCCTGTTTTCACATAAGCATCATTTAAACTTATCATTGTTCTTTGAATTTCAATAGCATTTAATCTTTGGCTGTCTGATAAGTTTCCGCCTGTTGTGTCTTGTAATAATTTCTTTATATTTTCCATTAACCGGTAATTTATATCTTGAAGACCTGACTTAATTCCAATAAGTTCTTTAAATCTTTCTGTATTATCGTTATCTAATCCTTGTAAATAATCTTTGCCTGTTTCTGCCGCTTCCAAAACAGTTTGCGGTGGTGTATCAACTTTATGTATATTTCCATTGTCGGCATTTATGGCTGTTTTTGCTTTATTGAACAAATCTTTTGCTTTATTGCTGTAATTTTGGTAATCGGTAAGTAAGTATTCTAAATTTGTCCCTAAATTCATCATTGTTGTATTTTTTAACATTTCCACATAAGATTGGGCGGTTTTGACAGTTTGCAAATAATCACTTGTATTTTGGGCAAGTCGCCCTAAATCAATAACAGTAGCACCATTCGGGATAGGCGGCCGCCATTTTGTGAACCCAATAATGGATGTGGTAAAAGCACTTATTATGGCAATTATTACAATTTGTTTTTTATACATAAACTTATCTCCTTAAAATAATTATTTATTGCCTCATAATCAATTAACAGAAAAATCTTCCCGATAATATTATTTTGGTCAACAGGACCAAAATAACGGCTGTCAAAACTTATAGGACTGTCATTTATTAGCATTACCTTATTTTCAGGAACAGAAAATTTACCATTTTTTAAATGAGGTAACTTTTTTTCTTGTGAAATAGGGTATTTATTATTATTTATCGTCATTTCCTGAAAATTGACTTCATATAATGCCCCTTGACTGGCGACAATTTTTTTTATGAGTAAAGTATCATCTTTAACATTTAAACCGGTTATTTCTTGCGGTAAGCGTGTTATAACATAATCTTCTGTTTTTGGTGATAAATATGACCTGCAATAAATCCCTATTGGGGCTGAAACAGATAAATTTTGATAAAAAACAGGCCCGAAATAACAACTAAATAAAAAACCAAAGGAAATCAATAACGTAATGCTTAAATACGTTTTTTTATTTAAAAGAAATTTCACCGCCAATTACCTCTAAAACTTCTTTGGGTATTTTTTCCATCAGTTTTGCCATTCCAATCATACAGGAACAAATATAAGTGTAATTTGTAACAATGGCTAAATTATCCTTGTTTTTAAATAGTGTTTCGCAAGACACATCTTTTAAAATAATAAAAGCACAATGAATAAGAAACATAGTTATAAATAAATTTAAAGTACTGTTGAAAACTCCACTTGTAAATTTTTCCGGCAAATGTTTTAAAAATTTAAATTGTCCGAACGGGAAACTGAAAATTGCGAACATCGCCGAAAAATAAAATTGCAAATAACTCAACATAATTTTTAATGCCAATATAATAAATAATGCAATCGTGAACCACGTTATCAACCTTAAATATAAAATACTGCCATTAATGCCAGGAAAGGGTACTAATCTAAATGCCGTTTGTTCATTGGCGTAATTAATGCCTGGCGTTAATAATCCTATTGCCTTTTGTAATAAAATTTGCGGTTGGGTTAAAGTTGCTGATGCTAATTCCCAATCCTGCGTAACCGTACCCGTAATATGTTCTAAAAAGGGTAAGATACCATCATTAATTATTTCCGTCCAATAATGGATAAGGAAAAGAATAAAACCACACTTCATAATTTTAGGTATGATATATCCGATTGAAACGCTTAATCCTGACAATAAAATTGGTAATATACAGTCAATAATTGCCAATACATAAGCAAGATAAACGGCAATATCTTTTAAATATCCTATTCCTTTATCCATCCCTTTATAGAAAAAATCCAATATTTGTGTAAAAGACATTCCCACCGTAGCCATTACTCTTTCTTCAAGGGCAATATTTTTGTTGTATTCTGTAATAGATTGAACGCCTTCCCCCAAAGAAGGTAAATTTTGAATCTCTGTGTTTTCAGCAAATGCGATTGAAACCCAAAAACTAAAAATTATTAAGCAAATAATTATTAAATTGGAAAAATGAAAATATTGTTTCATTTTGAGCGTTATACTCTCCATGGTTTTCTTGCCTGTTCAAGATTAATTCTTGCCCGTTCTTCTGCGGCTTTTTTTCTTTCGTCTGCATCGGCATTATTGTTGGCAAATGCTTGTTCCATATTTGCAATATCTTGAACTGATACCGGTGAAAGGTTATCTCCGCTTCCTGTTGCCTGACTGACCAAACCAGGAGCAATAGAACTTGCGGCTTTATTAAGAGCAAGCCCACTCCCACGATAAACTCCTTTGGCAATATCTTTGGCGGATGAACCGACAGCACCGCCGATAGCCGCCCCGACAAATGCCGTTGCACTATTACCAAATGACGGATTGCCGCTTAAAATATCTGCCGCTAATTCAGGAATTTTATAAGTTAAATATCCTAATGCCAAAATAATTAAGGCATTTTGTAAAATACTAATATCAACATTTTCTCCAACGGAAATTGTTAATTTCTCAATATAATTTTGCAATGTACCAATCATATAAAACATTATCATTATGCGAATACCTAAATTAATAATTCCACCAATGGCTTTTTGAAAATAAGATTGCAAAAAATTGATTAGGCCGAATGGCAACAAAATAATTGTTGCGACTGATAAAATGTAAAATACAATTTTGGATAACATAAATTGAAAAGCAATGAAATAAAACGCAAGTACTGTTAAAGATGCTGCTGCTACTAAAAGAATAATATCTCCAACGGAAGAACTAAAAAAAGATAAATTTTCTATTGCTTTCCATACATTATTTGATAGTTTGAATCCAAGATTAAGAATATCAGATGCTTTAATAAGTTGGGAATGAGAATTGCCAGTTGCCGCCATTACCCCTACTTCGCCCAAGAATTTAAATGTTTCTTCTGTTATCCAATTCCAACTGTTGATACATAAATAAATTCCGCTAAAATGGAATATTTTTGTAAAAACATTTCTTAATCTGACTTCTCCCTCATAAAAACTCCAATTAGTCGCAAGTGTAATAATGCCTAAAACAATTAAAAGGTATCTTGATACGCCATAGATATTTGTTAAACCGTCAATAGCGTGCTGTGCAAAAAAGTCAATTATATAATCATAACCGCCAACGAAAATATTCATTATCTTCTACCTTTCAAAAACGGGTCATCGCTTACGGATGCTTTTTGGTCTGTGTGCAAACTGTTAATAAATTTTTCCGTAGATTCTGCTTTTGCTGTACCTAAATTTGACAAATTTATACTGTTGCCAATTCCCATTTGTTGTGCTTCTAATTTACGTTTTTTATCTAACTCATCCATAGATATTTTAATAAGTTCAATATTGGCTTTAACTCCTGCTATTTGGGCGTTCAACTGTTGGCTTTGTTTTTGCCCTTCAACTGTTGCCGATTTTTGTAATAATTCACCTAATAATTTTGCTTTCTTTTCTAAATCACGTTGAAATTGATAATATAACTCTGAATATTTTTTATTATCTTCGGTAATAACGTTATATTGTCTTGAATAATCTTCTTTTAACACGGTATCAGTAATATGGTCTTTATCATAAGTTACAAATTTACTTTTCCAATAATTATCAATGGAATTACCCAATGTGCCAGTTGAAAAATTATATGCGGTATTACGCATTGCACTTGAAATATCATTAATGGAATTGGTATAAGCGGATGTGTAATTATTTAAAACATCAGCAGGAAAACTTAATAACTCTTTTGCCTGTAATGTAATTTGTTGGGCAGTATTTTTTACCATATTGACTGTTTCTGCATAAACCTGTGCTGTTTTGGCAATATTTTGAACATCCACAACGGCAATAGCCGCATAAGTTGTTAAACCGGCGGCAATAAGAGAACCGATAATACCGCCAATGATAAAAAATTTCTTGTTCATAATCTCATCTCCTTAAATAATTTATTTTATAATCCGCCCATTCCGCTTTATAAGTTTTTGTTTCTTTACGTGTGGCTGCTTCATCTTCTTTGTAATAAAGCCATTCTTCAATAAAATTGTTTATATCATGATTTTTAGATAAAATTTCTGTAATTTTTTGTTGATCTGTTTTTGCTGTTGCTGTAACAAATGCTTCCTCTAATGGTCTTAATGCCAACTGGAAAACCCTGTTTCCTTTTGGGCTGCTGTAATAATAATCCCGTTTAGGTGTAATTCTTGAAATAAGATAAATTTGTTGTTCGTTGCATCCAAAATTTTTATACAAAATTTTGTTTTGTTCATTTATGGCATTAATGTTTGGTAAATAAATTCTGTTTGGGCAGTTTTCCATTATTGTTGTCATCAATTCCGGTTTATTGGCAATATCCGATAAATTTTGAGTGGCAAATATAATGGATGTGTTTTTCTTTCTCATATCTTTAAAATATTCACGCAATTTATCTTTAAAAGCCGGATTATCAAAGAAAAGCCAACATTCATCTAAAACTATAATTGCAGGGCCGGATGCTTCGTTTAATGAAGTTTCTATTCGGTGAAACAGATAATCAAGAGTTGTAGGAACAATCGCCGGAGTGTTCATAAGTGTTTCCATTTCAAACACTTGCCAATTTCCCTGTCCGGAAATATCTTTATTATTGTCAAATAATTTTCCGTAACTTCCTTTGGTAGTTAAATGATGCAACGCCTCTCTTATGTCATTATCCATAATTAATTCGGTCAATCCGGTAATAGTACGAAATTCCGGTTCTGTATGACTTAAACTGATTAATCCATCCCAAATCGCTTTATCTTGTGCTGGGGAAACTTCTAATTTTTTTGTTCTCAAATACCCTATAATCCAATCTTTTGCCCATTTCATTTCTTTTTCATCGTCAATCTTCGCAAGAGGTTGAAAACTTAATTCATTGTTGCCTTCGGCAGCAAGATTAAAAAAATTTCCGCCAACGGCGAGAGTAATCGCTCTACTTGACATTGCTTTATCAAATATAAAAACTTTACTGTTTTTATATTTTTTAAAATGTGCTTCCAAAGTATTTAGCAAAACAGATTTACCGCTTCCGGATGGGCCTATAACCATTGTATGTCCCAAATCTCCTACATGTAGTGATAACCGGAAAGGGGTTGACCCTGATGTATCTGTGTAAAGAAGGACTGCACCTTTTAAATAATTATTCCTTTTGTCCCCCGACCATATAGCGGTCAAAGGTGCAAGGTGACAAAAATTTAAGGAACTGACTATTGGCCTTCGGCAATTTGCATCCGGAATACCTGGAATAGTGCCAAACCACGCTTCAGCACTATTATCTGTTTCAATATATCCGGTAAAACCGAGTGATTGTATTTTTTCCAAAAAAACATTTGCCATTTCTTGACATCTTTTTTTATCTTTGTCTTTAACGATGACTGTCATTGTATAAAAACCAAAACTTACATTATCGTTTGCCAATTCCGCTAACGCTACGGTAACATCTTCTTTATTAAGTAAAGCGTATTCGTCAACATCTGTATTAACTTTTGATTGTGTGATTGCCTCACGAATAATTGTGAAAATTCCCCTTAATTGTTGACGATACCAAGATTGATAATTTTTTAATTCTTTTTGGGCATCAAGTTTAGATAAACAGATAAATCTTGATACCCATCTGTATTTAAAATTAAGCTTGTCAAAATCACGAAAAATACCAGGATAAGAAATAGGTCTAAAACTCAAAATAGTTATTAGCCTCATGTGTTCATCACCTAATTTTGGTTCACGCCCCGTTAAAAAACCCGTATCACATAAGTATTCATTAATAAATCGGAACGGCTGATAAGATATAGGTTGGTCGTGATTACTGACAATTCCGTGTAAATAACTTAATTGTTCTTCCAAACTTAAATATCTGATTTCCGGAAATTTCTTATTAAGCATAGAAACCCACAAATCAACAGAAGCAAGAAATTTTTTTTCTTGTTCCATAATAATTTTTAAATCATCCTGACTGTTTTCGCCCTTATGTTTTTTATTTGCTATAAACGCATCCGTAATTTTTTGGACAATCTTATTGGTCGGTTCATAATAAAATGTCATATAAAAATTATTGTCAAAATGTTTTTGGCTGCTGTAATATTCTTGTCTTTCATCTTCCATTTTTTGAAGTAAAGGATTTGGCATTTCAGATTTTTCATAATCTTTTGAGTATTTGCGTTGTGCATCAAAGTACAGCATATAGCCAGTTGGCATTAGTTTAAAAACATTATTCAATGCGGCGTTAAATGCAATCAATTCTTCTTTCGTTGAAGAATCTGTATCAGGGCCACGAAAAGACACGGTAATCATCATGGCGTTTGTAGTAGTATAAACAACCCCTGTTTGCATATTAACGTTTCGCCAGGGGATGAGCCACATTAACCGGCTTTTTTCACTAAATCTGTAATTCTTTTTATTGTTAAAAATATTAAAGATTCCCATTTGCTTTCTCTTTCTATTGTTACAGTTGTTATGCTTATAACAACTGTAACAATAGAATAATTGTAATATCAAGGGTAGTAATACAATTTATGATTTTTCCCGTCCATAAAGACATCTATAAATTGAGGGTCTTGTTTTCCTAACCACACCATAATTGCGTGGATAATACAAATTATTGGTATAACAATAAATGTTTTAAAAATCACTCCGCATAAAACACCGCCAAAAACTTCCAATAACAAAACATTACGGGGAACGCCCATCCAAAAAATTGGTAATGTTAGGGAACGATGAATATAAACCTCATAACTATTCATATTAAAAACCTAAAATCGTTAAACCGCTTCCGAAACTGGATAATGCGGAAATCAAAGACGGGGCGAACAAACAAATACTAATTGCAAAAATTAAAGTAATAAGGCGGCTTGTGCCTTGACCGCTATTGC
The DNA here is from genome assembly GCA_045616505.1 of Candidatus Gastranaerophilaceae bacterium. Lineage (GTDB taxonomy): Bacteria > Cyanobacteriota > Vampirovibrionia > Gastranaerophilales > Gastranaerophilaceae > JAKSUT01. Next base: position 7,549 of record JAZLGV010000109.1, read on the forward strand.
CGCTAAACATTGCCGCACCAGCCCCCACAATGCCAATAATACCTAATGCAATAGGTACAGGGCCGGTCAATTCTTCAGCCAAACTGTTTAAAAATCTTGTCCAAGGCCAATCAACTGTTCCCAACGTTTTAGACAGTCCTGCTGAACTTATACTGCTTGCTAAACAATCATTTGCGGATAAAATCAAAAAATTTGTCATTGCAGCAACAGCATAATTCATTTTTTTGCTTAAAGCATTTTTTAAGTTTTTCATTTCTAATCTCCTTTTTAAATATGATTGATAAGATATTTATCATTTCGGCTGTCATAATCTTCAACCGTTATGATTTCATTAACTTTTCGCCCTTTTCGTCCATTACCTAAATCGGTAAATACAATGGAAACAACAACATCTATTGCATCAGCAATTAATTTTTTTAATGTGTTTTCGTTTGTTGGTGATTCAGAATTTTCTTCTGCAAGGGCTAAAATACGGCTTAAACCTCTTTCGGCATCATTGGCGTGAACCGTACAAGCACCGCCTTCATGACCGGTATTCCACGCTTTTAACATTGTATATGCTGCCCCATCTCTAACTTCCCCTAATACAATACGGTCAGGACTTCTTCGCATACAATCAGCTAAAAGCCGTGTCATATTGTATTTGATGCCAATTTTATTAGTTTCCTGTTTAGTGAACATTGGCGAATAATCTTCCGCAGAACATTGCAATTCCGGCAAATCTTCTAACGAAATAATGCGGTGATTTGGGGTTATTTTTGCGATACTGTCCAAAATCGCATTAAGAAAGGTTGTTTTCCCAGTACCCGTGCCACCAACGACTAAAATATTTTTTCTTTCCTTAATTGCTTGTTTTAAGAAATTGCAATATTCTTGTGTTAAAGTGCCGTTTTGAACATAATCGTCCAAAGTAAAAATTTTAATTGCCGGTTTTCGCAAATTAAATTGCGGATTTTTGACAATAGGGGGGATTTCCCCCTGAAAACGGCATCCATAACCTAGAATTTCTGTTGATAAAGAAGGTATTTCTTCATTAATGATTTTTCCTGCTTGTCCGGCAATTTTTTGGATAATCGTTAATAAAATTTCCGGAGAACAATGGATTGTGCTTTTTACTTTTCCTTCGGTATGTGATTGATACCAAATATAACCGTCGTCATTATTGTAAATTTCCGTTATGTCATCACGGTGCAATAAACCGACAATTTCTGAACCAAGTAATGAATCTAATGAAGGATTAGGGCTTCTCAACATTGTTATCTGTTTGCCCTTCTTCCTTTTGATAATCTTCCAATTCGTTAAAACCTTTAATAACAATATCGTTTTCACTTGCAAATTTGTTATATCGGGCTATACAATCATTGATTAACTGGTTTTTGGCATTATTATCAGCACCATCAATAACTTCTTTTGCTTTTAATAAACTACCAAGTACAATTATTAAATCAGAGAAATCAAAACCAATATCCAAAATCAAGGAACACATCAGCTTATTTTGGTCTAATGTCAAACTTTTGTCTTTTTTGGCAATATGTTTTTTCAATGCCTTAAAAACTTTGTCTCTTTCTTCGTTAACCGCATTTAACCAATCACGAAGCGATTTTTTCCTTTTTTTGCAAACGCTTCTTCTTTTTTTGTGAAATCAACAAATATACCTTTCTTTTTTCCCATTTTTAATCTCCTTTAATTAAGATAATCCCATACTTCTTTATATTCTTCTTTATCAAATTCAAAAGCATCTTTATTAACCGGCGTATTTGAATTTAGTAAATTCATACGCCGAGGATTAGGATTTAAGGGGTTTCCGTCTTTGTCTTCACGGATAATATCTGAAACAATCGGAGCATCACAAAGTTTCTTTGTAAAATATTCATTTTCATAATATTTAACTTTGTCTGTTAAAACCGGAGGAAACCCTGATACAGATATAATTTCACGGTCGCCTAACCGTTTTATTTCATCCGCAGTCATTAAGGCACGTGCCTGATTGGAATGTGAATATGATTTACGTAAAATATCAAAAGAATTGGAAGATTCACTTGCGACACTTATTGTTTTATTGCCTAAAAACCCCTCTGCATATTTTCCGGTATCGTTGTCATTCGGAGCGTAAAATATTTGCAAATGACAATTCATATGTATTTGATTGTCTTTCCCGTATATTGCCTGAATTTGAGGGATGCCTTGACATATAAGGAAAACTTTCATACCGTAACCGGCAATATAACTTAATGATGCTGCAAAATTTTGTAAATTTCCTAAACTGGAAAATTCGTCCATTAAAAATAAACATTTATGTTTATATGTTGTCTTTGCGTGTCCGCCAATATATTTTCCTATTGATTTTGCATGGTGCTTTATCATCATTTCAAAAAATAATCTGAATACGGGCGATAACCGCAATAAATCTGATGGTGGAGTAACTAAATAGAGTGAAACAGGTTTTCTGTAATTCATAACATCATCAATACAAAAATCACTAACATCGGTATTTTCGGTTAAAACTGGGTCTAAATATTCTTTTAAAGCCGTGTTTGCCGTTGAAATGATAGACCCTAATTCTTGTTCCGCTTTTTCGGTAATTTCTGTAAAACTTTTAAAAATCATAGGATGAACATTTGGATAATATTCAAGAGATTTTTCACCAGGATAAAGATTTGCTAAATCTTGAGGAGTAAAACGGTGCATCTCATATTTTCCTTTTTCAGCGTTCCACCGTTTAATTTCAATTCCGTCATCAGGTACATATTCAAAAGTTCTTAATTTATCCAATGTTTGAATAAAACCGGTAACATCAATTTTTTCAATCATACGTATATTACCGTATTCGTCTTTTTCCGGTTTGCCGTCAACAATGGATTCTTCCATTACCGGCTTTCCGTCATCTCCATAAACTGTAGAAACATTACTTTTAAGGAAACCGGCAACTGTCCCTAAATTTGGTTCTCCGTATTCATCCGGATGCCCTGCATGTGCATATTTTAAAAACAATATTACTGTTGCAATTACATTGGTTGCATTGGCTGTCCAATGGTCAGGTTTGCCTTTGCTTTCATAATCAGCGATTATTGCGGCTAAATTTTGAGCGGTACTGACTTCTGAAGAAGTCCCAATTTCTATTTCTTCAACTGGATTCCACCGTGCAGAAGACCCGTCTGTTGCTGTTGGTTCAAACTTAATAACCTTTTGCCCCATTTTCTTTCTCCAGCCGGCTGTAATCCCCCAATTTTCTGACTTAATATCATTAACAATAGTACTTTCCTTCCAAGACCCTAATAATGTTGGTACTATTAAACCGACACCTTTACCGGAACGGGTTGGAGCGACAACCGCTAAATGTTTGTTGGTATTATCTCTTAAATAGAAATGGCTTAACCATGTGTAAAACTTAAAATATTTTTTATAGAGATATACCCAAGGATAAACTGTTAAAAAATTTTGTTTTTTAGCAGAATATTTAGGCGGATTTGCAAGAAAATTACGCATTAATTCCAGTTGCTTTGTTTTTTCCTTTAATTGGCTTTTTGACCAATTCATTGAAAATTCGTTGATTTCATTTTCTAAAGAATTTGCCTTTATTCGGATTTTTTCTAATTTACGTTCCAAACGGGCATCAAAATTCATTTCCGCAAATGCTTCTTTTTCTTTCTTAAAAACTTCAAAACTTCGCAAAAAAGAAGTAAATAATTTTTTAAGAGGACTATCATATAAACCTATGATTACGCCGGAAGAAGAAATTAAATCCATTTTCTTTAAATCGTTAAATAACGCCCATCTTGCACTTCCATGTGTTGTAAAATGAATTTTAGGTTTTAGTATAAAGAGAATAAAAACCACAAATATTAAACTGATTAATGGATATAAAATAGTGGATTTAAAAAAAGTGGGAGTTTGACTGTAAAACTGTAAACGCCAAAACAACCATTGCCACGGCCAATAGTAGGGTATATGATTATATATATATACAGGAGAACCTAACGCTGCACTATAATGAACCATGGCAGCGTATTTTTGCGTGGCAAGGTGTAATCCGTATAAAATTGGTAATAAAATTAATAATAATTTACTTATTTTTTCATACATATAGTCCTTAAAGACAATATCTTTATTTATAAACAAATTAAATTGCAAACCTGGCCGGATATTAATCGTTGGTGCAATATTGGCATCTCTTTGTATAATTGTATTTGCCGTGTCCATAACGGATGCTAAAGCCCCTTTCACCGCTTCATCCCCTGCACTTTGTGTATAGTCGTAACCACCACTTGATTTAGTGGCACTTTGGGCTATGGCTGCAAAAATAGCGGATAAAGCGGCGGATCTTATCATTTGTCCTGAATGTTGGGTATATTGATCTTTAAGTCCAGGAGTACCAGGCCCATCCGTAGCGTTCATATTGGGAATTACATAATATGTGCCATTTGGAAAGTTAATCCTATTTATAATTACACCTAATCGTTTATTGCCCCGTTCTCCGGCGGTGGTTGATGTACCAATTAACTTTGCTCCTTGTGGAATAAGTAAATGTTTGCCTGTTTTTGAATCATAAACATCTTGCCGGACTTGTGCGACAACATCCGCATTTGGCATATCACTTGTTGCTCCTGTAATCATTGTTGCAGGAATTATCGCACCGGCAGAAAGAGTAAAACCCGTCATATAGGAATCAATTTGTTTTATTTGGCGATTGGCAATAATCGGTGTTTCGGACGCTTTTACTTCATTATTGTTTTTTCCGAATGAAATACTGCTTGCTAAAACTTTGGCTAATTGTTCTCTATATTCTCTTTCCGCCGTGCGGTCTTCCTCTGAAATTTGCGGAATTTCCTGAACAATTTCCGGCTGAACGGGTAAAGCCGGTTCTTCAATTTTCTTTTCTTCTTCTTTTTGTTTTATTTTAGGAATTTCCGTGTATTTATCCGGTAATAATGCAGCCGGACTAACATTTACATCCGAAATATTTATGGTATTCTCGGATGTTTCTGTTTTAACAGAATTATTATTTTTTATTACATTATTTATGACGATTGATACAACAGTTAATGCAATAATTCCCATAACAATACTTAATAATTTTGACTTTAAAGAAACGGCTTCATCTTCCGGTGCGGATTCATCTCCGCTTGCTATTTCAGAAGTATCATCAAAATTTAAATTTAAACGGTTTAATTCTTCTTTTTCCGCTTCTTCTTCATCTGTTTCTTCATCTTCTATATCCATGATAGATTTTGTTTCTTCTTCATTGGATTTACTATGAAATTTTGCCTTTAAATTATCAAAAAAACTCATTTTTCATCCTTCTTTTTCGTTGCCTTAAAATCAATATATGCTTTGTTCGTGAACATCAACCGTCCGTGTTCAAATACTTTATCAACAATAAACAAATTCCCTTTAATACGATAATTAACCAATGTAATATTTTCGGCTTTATCAACGTTATACAGAACGGGCAAATCATATTTATTGTTCGGTTGCATTTTGATATAAGTTTTTAACCCATCATCATAAATAGACAACGGCATAAAGACATTTGTAATTTGTTTTTTCTTTGTCAAAGAATAATTAAAATTTAATTTCTTTGGACGTTGGGCAAGAACACCGTTTTTATCAAAATACCCATCCTCTTGTAATTGTTTGTTATAAATAGATGCCCGTGCTTTTTGTTCTTCCAGATTAAAATTCCATTTAACGATGGGATAAAAATTATCTGTACTTTGAATAATCAACCGATAAGAATGAAAATTTGAATTAATTATTAAATTGGTAGTTGCTTCTGATACTTTCGGCTTAATATAAACATGAGATGTATTATTTACTATTGCTTGGTCAACCATCCATTGTGCTGTATCTCCTGCACCAATATAAATTATTTCTTCGCCAGGTTTTAAAACAATATCCGTAATATGTCCTATTTGACAATTCACCTCATATAAACTTTCAGGATAATATTCAAATTCAATTTGTGAACCTACTATATTTGAATCTTCAATTTGATATTTTGCTTTAATAGTTTCTTCTGCAAAAATATTTGTTGATATGAATATAAAAGATAATGTAAGAAATAGAATTAAGTATTTAGAAAAAAATAATCTCATTGTAATTACTCCTGATGTGCCTCTTTGGTAATTGATAAATCTGCAATTTTAAGCCCTAACGGGTTATTAATGATTTCTTCTTCCTTTGAAGGAGGATTAATTAAAACTGTGAAAATCGCATTATAAAAATTCCGTTCATCCAACTGTTGACCGCTGACGTTATAAACGTCTTCTGACCACCGGACAATAAATGTATTATTTGCTCCTGGTGATTGTTGAATAGAACGGATTTTAATTTGAGTAGTATATTTACCAAGTTTTTCAACTTGATTTTCTTGTGCTGTCAAAACATTTAATTTTTGAGCAGCAGCCGGAATTAAAAAATATTGGGCATGACTCCAATTATTACGATATAAAACGGGGTCTAGGGGAATTGTCCTAATTTGAGAAACAAAATTAATTAAGAAATAATTTATTTCCGCAATTTGCGGATTATAATTTGTTGCTTTAAGTTGACCGCCAACATCAACACGACCTGTAGCATTGTCAACACGTACTACATACGTTTTAACATTTGCAGTCATTGAAACATATACCATTGTCAAAACACAAACAATATTTAAAAGGAAAGAAACTACGCTTAATTTACGGGCGTATTTTTTTTCTTCATTTAAGTTAAAAAGCAAACCTTCATATTGTCCGTGTGATTGTTTGTAACTATCTGTACCGTAACCCTTTGGAAATTTATCGTTTGTGAACATAATCTATCTCCTTTAAATTTTTCTATATTGTATATGATTTACCTATCTTTGTCAACATTTTTTACAACTATTTTGTTTATATTACGATATGCAATAGTAAATTTAACTTGACAAACGGAAAACTATGGACTACAATATTGATAAAAATTTAGAAACGCGCAGTTACGCATTTCTCTTTGAGAAATGCCCTGCGTAAACTAGTTTAATTTATGAAAATACCACGCAAAATGCGTGGTTATCCTATCGGAAGTGTTTAAAATGCAATATCGTTTTGAATTAGTTCGTCCATCAGAAAATATGCAAGCGGACACACATTATAACTACATAGCAAGAGAGGGAAAATATGCAAAAGCAGGGCGAAAGGATGAAGACCTTGTATATAAAACATACGGTAATTTACCGAGTTGGGCGGAAACGCCTGTTGCATTTTGGGAAAAGGCAACAGAAATTTGTAACGGAACAACCAAGAGAGCATATTTAGAATTGCGTTTATCTCTGCAAGAAGAATTATCTTTACAAGATAATGTTGCAATAATTGAAGATTTTTTAACACGTACCGGCATTAAAGAGAATCACGTTTATTCCTATGCGATACATGATAAAGTGGCTGCATTTGATAAAGAACATCGTAACATACATTGTCATTTGATAATCAACGAAAAAATTATAGAAAAAAACCGTCCCTTGAAACCTGAACAATTTTTTAAAAGATACTCAAAAAATAAAGATGGTGAATTAACCGGTGGATATAAAGGAACACGGATATTTCAACGTGAAGAATTACGGCATTTAAGAGAAATTTGGCAAAATGTTATTAATGAAAAATTTGCTGAAAAAAATATTAATATGTCAGTTGATTGCCGCACTCTTGCCGCCCAAAAAGAAGAATTATTATCACAAGGAAAAATTGAGGATGCAAAACTTTTAGACCGTCAACCTGGTTCACATTTAGGCCCTGCCTTTTTAAATCCTGCAATACGTTTAAAAATTCTAAATATAATTGATTATATGAAGAAAAATAAAGATTATGAAATCTTAATAAAACCATCAGATAACGCTTCATTTATTGACAAAAAAATATATGAGTTTGCAAAAGATTTTCAAATTCGTATGATGGCTAAAAATATTGTCAAAGAAAGACAAGAAGCACTTTTAAAAATTCAAAGAGAAAATGAACTTAAAGAAATATCCTTTAAGTTGGATGAGCCATTTGTTATTACTGTTAATAATTTAAAGGATGCGTTTAGGAGCAGATTGATTGACCACACTACCCAATTAAACAATTTGACATTACAGTATCAGGAAACAAATAAAAAAATTATGCCAAGCGAAAGAATCCCCTTTGCAGCAAAGAATTTGTTTTGTAACGGGGAATATAAAAAGGCATTGCAAAGATATAAACAATTATCAGACGCTTTAACGACCAAAAAAGACATCATAAATCAAGAGTTATTAAGTAAATCTACCGATTATGATAAGATTGCCGATTTAAGGAAGGAAACAAATAATATTCAAAAAGAAAAAAATATCGTTGGAAGTAAGTTAGCGTTAATGAAACAAAAAATTGAAAATAACAAAACGGCTGTTCAAGATATAGAGCAACGCCTTATGCAGCAAAACGCCGACAATATTCCAAAACGAAATAATTTATATATCCAACTAAAATTTATTGAAAGAAAAACAAATGAATGTAATACAAAATTACGGGAATTAGATATTTTCTTTCCTGATAAAGAAGGAAAAAAAATTATTTTTGCAAATAAAATACCACCAGCCGTTATTTTGGATGCAAAATTAAATGGCGAAATTCCTTTAAGAGAATGTAAATTTAAGATTATAGAACAAAAAACAGATAATGACGGAACATATATTATATTGCTTAATCAAAATGCTAATCAAAATGCGGTAGAAGCCATTAAATTATATGGAGAAATGATTAAAGGGAAGACGAAAGTTTATATTATTGATACATCTTGTAATAGAGTTATCCCAACAAATAAAACTGTGCCACTATATAAGATTCATAAAGATATAAATAAAACAATTTCAAGTGAAAAACATCTTAATTTGCCCACAAATACTATCAAAAATATTCTTAATAATTTAATGGATAAGGCATTAGTTACCAAAACACCAAATATTGAAATAAATTGGAATAACAGTGAAATAGAAGGGAAAATTGATGATGCAAAAATTGTTGATAAACAATTATCTTTATAACAAAAGCGATAAAATTAATTTTCTCCAATGGAAAAGAGGTGAAATAAGGCAAAATTGGCAAATTTTACAATAAAATGCTTATGAAATGCTTTTTAAATGCTATAAAATTTTTAAATTTTAAAAAGGAGAATGGCCATGGCTAAAGAAGAAGTCAAAACCGAAGAAACTGCTAAAAAAGCAGGACAAATTATGTGGGAAAACGGGGATATTTTCGTTAAAGGTACGGAAAAACCGTTTATTGCAAAAGTGGCATGGTACAAAATTTTTGCAAAAAAGCCGTTGGAAGAACAAGATTTAAAAACAAGACCAACGGAAAAGCAAACAATTTTGGCAAAATCTATTGGGTTACGGTTTAATCCGGCAAAAGTATGCAAACGTCAGTTGGAATATGCTTTATATAGCCGGCTTAAACAACCTATGACAAAAGCCGATAAGGAATATATGGACAAAGAAGGGCTTAACTATACCGACAAAACCACTCATGTTCAGGCATTTCAAGCGAAAAGGAAACATCAATGGGAGAAAGCCGAAGCAACAATGAGCCAAAATCCGGCAAGCAAAGCCAGTAAGGATTGGGCTGATGTTTTAGGTATTGAATATCCCGAAAATGTTACCCAACTTGATTTGAGCAAAAAAATAAATGAGGTTATGAAAGAACCCGTAACCAAAGAAATTGCCGAAGAAGCCCAAAAATTAGGGATTAAAGTATCTGATGGTGATAAAAATTACCGTATTAAACTTGCTATTGCAAAAAAAGATAATGGAATCACAATGGCAAAAGAAATTGAAAAAACTCCGGAACTTAAAAAAGAAAAGACCGTTACAAAAGTTAATACAAAAAAACGTTCTGCCAAACAGATGCCTGCAAAGGAACAAAGCAAAGACAAACAAAAACAACGTCCTGCACGGCAATAACAAAAGATAATAGCCGTAATGGTTATTATAATTATTACGGCTATTACAAATGTTATAAAAATAATAAAAATAATTGTTATTACATTTATTATAAATGTAATAGAAAGAAGGGAATAATGGTTAATAATGCACTTGTTAGATTTTGTTATAGTTCTGATAATTCTTATATAGAAGAACCAAATAGGTCAAAAACGGCTTGGTCCTATTTAAAATCAGATATACAAAAATATAATAATAACATAACGACCCCTAGTTTTCTTGCTGCTACATACGAGAATTGGGGACTTAAAGATTTTGATGGCGAACCAATACCAATCCAAAAAGAAATGGAGGAACGGTGGCAGTTAAAAGATAAAATTATAGAACGCATAAATCAACTTGAATCAGACCTTTTTGTGGGAATTAAATGGTCATTTAATGACCAAAATAAAATAGTTTTGGATAAAAATACTGTTGATTTTTTAGATAAATTAGAAAAAGAATCTAATGGATTAGGTAAATTAGAAACATTAAATAGGATACAGGAAGCTATAGATGATTGTAATAACAATGATGGTCAATATCAAATATTAGATCCTCGTTTAGAAGATGAAATGGAAGATTTTCATAAAGGAGATTTAAACGAAATATTTGAAGGAATGGATCATTATGGAAACGAGCTTTGCCTAAGCCCCCTACCTAAAATTGTTATAGAAAAAGATGAAAATGGTGTATATAAAATGCCAGGTTGGGTAGTAGCAATTCATGCGGCATTAAAAACAAAATATCAAGATACATTAAACGTGCTTAAATACTTTAATGTTGTTGATAAGCAAAATGTGATGAATTTTAAAGAACAACGAAGAAGTAAATTTATAAAATGGGAATCAGACATTTTGGACCACCGACCAATAAATACAAAAGCACGAAAACCATCACAAATGCCGGTTAAAACTATTGTTACTGGTAAAACTAACGAACTTACTCGTTAAAGATAACAGCCGTAATAGTTATTACATCTGTTACGGCTATTATAATCATTACAAACATTACATTTATTATAAATGTAATAGAAAGAAGGAAAAAATGAAAAATTTGATGGAAAATTTAAAAAAATTCGCTGTTGACGAAATTAAGAATGATATTAAAATGTACGCTTGCGGAGAACAAAGCACCATATTGGAGACAGTATACGAAAATAATCTAATGCTATATGACAAGTTACTTGTTCAATACCATTGGTACGATAAAGCGTTTAATGACATTGGTCACAATTCTTATGAGCCGTTGACGGATGCAGAAGATAAGCAAATTGATAGATATGCACAGCAAACTGCAGAAGAAGTTAAATTTTTAATTGATAACTATTTTAAAAATTGGTACAAAGAAGGAAAAAATAATATAAATGTAAGAGAGCAAAACAATAAAGCAATTTCTGAAGCAAAACAATTAAATACCAAAACCCGTAAGCCATCACAAATGCCGGATAAAACTGTTACTACTGGTAAAACTAACGAACTTACTCGTTAAAGATAACAGCCGTAATAGTTATTACATCTGTTACGGCTATTATAATCATTACAAACATTACATTTATTATAAATGTAATAGAAAGGAACAAGTATGGAAAGACAACAATTTCAAAGTGCAGAGCAAATGTTTGAAAAAATAATCTCTAATGTTGATTTGTATAACATAAAAACTGGAGAATATGTTTTTCATTATAATGATAAAGATGCTATTTGTTATTATACGCTTACGGCAGAAGAAGCAAGAAAAATTGCAAAACAAGCCGCAGAACATTCTGAATATTGGGCTGGTTATTTAGGCCCTGGCGGTTGGATAATTGATGAACCGAAAGACAGTATTGCGTGGTGCAAAGACCGTTTTAAAGATGATGGATGGGTAAAAGCAGATAAAACATTCCTGAACAACGTTATTGAATATGGAAAATCAGAATTAAAAGAAAACGAATTTATGAATGAAAACATAAAAATTATTGAATTATGTACTGGCATGGAGAATAATATCCAATGGGCTTTATTGAAGCGTGATACCCAATTATCCCCTTATATTGCAGTATGGAACTATAAAAAAGACGGGAAAGATTGCAGTTGGGGGCAAGGACATTATTTTAATGAATTTAAAGATGCGTACATACATTTTGCGAACAAAACGGAGAATATTCATGACCCTTATGTTGTGATAAAAAGAAATTCAAATTTTGACCAGTATGGAGATTATGTAAAAACGCTTCGGTATCCCCAAAAAGAAGCAACTTATTTTATAAGTTATACAAATAAAATTGAAGATGCTCTTATAATGACAGAATCACAAATGTTGTGTCATATTTCAAAAAGGTACAAACCTAATTTTGAGATAGAGCGTAAAAGAAACTGTTTCCAAGATATTGAATTAAAAACAGTTTTGGGGGAATTGAATAAACTAAATAAAATTCAAGAAAATACCAAAACCCGTAAGCCATCACAAATACCGGCTAAAAACGAAATGATAAATAAATCAAAAGAACATATCCGGTAAATTATTACATTAATTACAGTTATTACAAATGTAATAACTGTTACAAACATAATAGAGAGGAAAATAAAATGAAAGAAAAAGAAATAAGTATTACAAAAATTGAAGGCGAAAATACGCCTTATATTCCTGAAGGAATATCCGAAGATGTTTTAACAGAAGAAGAAAAAACCGAACTTCTTCAAACATCAGATTGAGAGGCAAAAATGACAAAAGTGTCACCTAGTATTGAAAAGGCAAGAAAAGAAATTGTCCAAACTGTTATTGATGACATCCAAAATGGAAACCCATTATTTTGGAATAATAAAATGATTTGTTGCAGTCCCAATATTAATGCACTTACGAATAAACCATATAGGGGTGTAAATCGTATTTATTTGTTTATATCTATGCTTAAACATTATAAAAAAACCGGAGAAATCCGGACAGATAACAGATGGATGACTTTTAAGCAACTGACAAAAAAAGGTTATCATTTAAAAAAGGGGGCAAAAGGAACATTAATAGAATATTATGACACTAAAAAAATAGACATTCACGAATATCTTCAATTTTTAAAAGATAACTATGCAACAAAAGAAAAAATTAAAGCCGTTGAAGATTTAATTAAAAATGGCTATACAACAATTTCTATGCCATTTACAAAAGGTTATGTTGTCTTTAATGGCGAAGATATTGAAGGATTGCCACAATTAGAAAAAATTAATAAATCATTATCTGAAAAAATAAATGATATGGAAACAATGATAAAAAATAGCGAAGCAAAGATTAGCCATATAATACCATTTCAGGGGTTTATAAATAATTATCAACCGGCTTCTGACACAATAACATTAGGCGTGCCGGAACGTTTTAAGGATAATATAAGTTATTATGCAACAGCAGCACACGAAATTGCCCATAGTACAGGCCACCAAAAAAGATTGGCTCGTGATGGAATCTGTAATTTTACCGGTTTTGGAAGTGAGGGATATGCAAAAGAAGAATTAAGGGCGGAAATAACTAGTATGTTTATTGGCCAAGAATATGGATTTGAAATTGACCAAGAACATATTAATAATCATAAGGCCTATTTACAGTCATGGATAAAAGTATTAAAAAATAATCCGGATGAATTATGGAAGGCGGCTAATGATGCGGAAAAAGCGGTAGAATATATTCAAACACACATGATTAACCGTTCAAAAGAATTGGAACAATTTATTCAAATTCTACCTATCTTAAATTTATATGCCAATACCCCCAATAATACTTTAAGAGAAAAAATAGATACTTTTATTGCGACTATACCAAATTGTATTATAAAAACAAATAACTTTGGAAATTATGAAGAAATAATCATTAACAATAAATCTTTTAAAGCGAATGATAAAGGCCTTTTTTCCTATAATTTTACCGAAATAAAACCACTAAAAGAAGAAATAAAAGATAAAACAATGTTAAACTACAAAATACGAAAACCTTCACAAATACCGGCTAAAAGCGAAACAAAGAATCAAAAGCAATTATTACACTTATAATAAACATAACAAATGTAATAAATGTTATGGTTGTAATAATTCAAACAACAACCAACAAAAATGCAAAAACCGTTGCATTTTGCAACGGTTTTTGTCATAATTAAATCTAAGTTTTCCTATGTAAGTTAGCTTTTGTGTTTTTCTTTTTTATCGCTCTTGCGATTTGTTATATTATAAAACTAAATTAATAACTTGTCAATAACTTTTTATAGTTTATTTTCATTTTCAAAAACATTATCTACTTCTTCTATTATTTTAGCCCATTCCTCATCAGGCCTAACAATTAATCTTGAATTCATATATGCACATTCTACTGGTAAAACTGTTATTGCTTCATAATATTTTTTTTGATCTGCTCCTTGTTGTTTGTCTAAAACAAAAGACAGTTTTACTGGCGTGCTTGGGAAATATACTGGTACAAGTAATTGAATTTTGTGTTCATTTGTAGATGTTTTATGATAATAAAAAGGCAAAGCTAATTTGAAATTTCTTAATAATTTCTTTTCAAGTGTAGATTTTGCGGAATTCAATAAAGCGTTTATGATAGGTTTTTCTCTATAACCTATATTTGCAAATCGTTCATAATTATCATCAACTATATGATTGACATTTAATCTTATTTCCAAATTTTTATCATAGATTAAATCGGTCATATCTTCCATATTGGCAAAATAATCAGCCATCTTAGGCTGTTCGGAAAATTTATTTGAAAAAAACTTATCAGTATCACGACATGCAGTACAAAATCTCCACGGCAAAAGTCCTTGCGATGTATCACATTTTTGAAAAATAGCATAAATTTCCTGATCATATACTGTTAAAAGACCAGTATTCATACATTTGTATTGTCCATCAGTAGAAAAAACAAATTTGTTTTCTTCATTGATTTTATCATAAGTATTTTCAAAATAATTTCTTAAAATTTTGTATGGATCTGTTATTTTTAATTTTCCGTATGACCATATCTCAGGTTGTGCAAATGTCGCAATTTTCGCAAGTAATGCATTATATGTTGTATGATTCCCTAGAAATACTTCTTTTGATATATTGCTCATAGCAGCATACTCCTTTTTTATAATTTTGAATCTATTATATTAGCAAGATTCTTTAGTGTCAATAAATACTATTTAATGTTATAATCGCAATACTTTAAACTTAATGCTCCAAAAATAGCGTGCAACAAATACTTTAGGGTTCGTTTTTATGCACTCAATGCTCACCACGTTTGGAGAGTTGGCCGTGGGCTTTGTCTGAACTGGTAAGATAAAAGTAGACACTAAAAAAGTGCCTACTTTTTCTTTTGTTATAATGTATATGGAGGTGATTTTTATGGCAAGCAAAGGACAAAAATTCAAATCGTACACAGTTGAAGAAAAACTTGAAGTGGTTAA
>JAZLGV010000110.1:0-9543 GCA_045616505.1 Candidatus Gastranaerophilaceae bacterium
ACATTTTTTGCATATAGTACCTATTTTAGTTGAACAAAAGCCACATTTTAGACTTTTTTCAGGTATTTGTTTTTTACACTTTGGACATATCATTTTGTTTTATCCATCATTGAATACGGTTTTTACTTCTTCCATTAAACCTATTAATCGTTCTGATACTTCGGATTGTGTTATATTTAATTCTTTTGCAATATCTTTTTGTTTAAGATTATCTTTGTATCTTAATTCAAAAAGTTTTAAATATTGTTTTTCAGGATATGTGTTGTTTGCAATTGCAATAGAATCGCTAAGTTTTTGTAGAACTTCTTTTTTTATAACAATTTCATCATCATCGTCGTTATCATCGATATCTATGATGTTATAATCAATATTTGTTTTTTCATATTTATTAACAGGTTTACTTTCAGAAATAGGAGTTTCAATTTCTTCCTCTTCTATTTCTTCTATTTCTTCTGGTTCTTCTTTTTTGATTGATGTTTGTCTTGATGTTGTAGTTTTAGGTGTAGAATTTTGTTTTCTTCCAGTATCTTTTACTTTTTGGATGATAACTGTTGTAATAATTTTATCAAGATAAATCTTTAATGAATTTTCATTTTTGATACTTTTGATAATAAGAAAAGCTTTCTTGCTTGTTTCTTCAACAATATCATCAAACAAATCTTCATTTCCTGCGAATTTTGGATTTGCCTCGATGCGTTCTTTTATAATATTAAGTTTTTCTTCTTCTATTTCTATTGCCACTTTATTGTCCTATATTGTTATAATTTATTTTAGAAATTAATTATAAGAGTTGCGTCTGCACCTGATTTTCTGATTTCATCAGTAGGTACTTTTAGATATTTCATAGTGTCTTTAACGCATTGTAATATTAGTTTGTCTATTTTTTTAGAACCACTTGATTTTTGAATGGTTACATTTTTCAAGTTTCCTGTTTGGTCAAGACTTAAATCAACAATAATGCTGTCAGAATAAGCTAATTCATTTAATAATAATAGTTCGTTTTGAATATTAATTTTTAAATTTTTACCAGCCATTTGAAGGTATTTTCTGAATGCATCATTATATGCTAAATCTTCAGAAACTTCCCAAGCAACTTTTGTTATATTTGTATTTACAGGCTCAGATGAAAAGGCGTTTGACATAACTTGTCCTGAATCCATTTGAGTGTTTTCTGCCAAGCTTGATTGTTGTTCAATACTTTCGTTTTGATATTGTGTGTCCATTCCAAGATTTTGAGCATCTTGTTCTGTCAAAACGTCATCTTGTCCGTCTGTATTTGGAGATTGATTATTAACCATTTCTTGAGCATTGTTTAAATCTACATTGTTATTGTTTTTAGGTGTAATAGCACCAATAACAAGTGATGTTGCAACTACACAAGCTAAAGATGCTGCAATCATCATTTTTTTATCAGTTTTTATTTTGTTTACAAATTTAGTAACAGAAGGGAATAGGTTTGGAATTTCTGGAGTTCTTCCTTCTTTGAATAATACTTTCAATGTATTATCTGTTGCTTCTGTTGTGTCGTTTTCTTCATTAGTATTTTCTTCTGTATTACTTGATTGTGTTGAAAAATCACTTGCTGAAGATTCGTTTTCGTCTGAAGTATTTATATTATTTAAGAAATTATCAATATCCGAAATTAAAGCATCAGAAGTGTCAATATTATCTAAATCTATATTTTCGGTATTTATATTTACTTCAGAAGATAATTTCATGATGCCTTCATCATTTAAATCAAAATCAGAAGAATTAATGCTATTTTCTGTTTCATTAAGAATATCTGTTATATCATCAAATGTTGTTTCATTATTTGTTTTATTTATAAAATCAGAAGCTAATTCATTTTCAGTATTCATGATATTGTCAATATCTAAATTTTCATCAGATGTTTCATTTATGCTTGTATCGACATTTTCTATATCTTCTATGTCAAGATTTGTAACTTTGCTTGATTCTGCATCTATTCCTTGTATAGATTTCATGTAATCAGGCATATCATTATCAAGTCCCATTTCAACACTTGTAATTCCTTCAAATATTGGTTCTGCTTCAGTATTTGCAAGAGGGGAATCAGGGTCAAATTCGGCTTGAACTTCTTCTATTGATATGTCGCTTAAATCAATATTTTCTTCAATGTCTGAATTATCTTCTTCGACATTAACAATATCTAGTTCGTCATTTGATGTGTCATCAATATCGTTAGAAATTTCTTCGATATCAATTTCAGTATCAATGTTATCTTCAACTTCATCATTTGTATTTTGTTCTTCATCTGATGATTTTTCTTCGTTCATATATGCGTTTTCATCGCTATATACATCTTCATCGTCTTCTAGCATTGGTGCAGATGGTTTGTATTCTTGTTCTGTTTTATCAGCACTTATGCTGTTTTCAAAAGTTTCATCAAGCATTGATGCAGAAGGTTTATATTCGTAAGCTTCATCATTATTGGTTTCTCCAAAACCTCCAATAGGTTCAAAAGAATCAAGTGGCATTAATCCGATACTTAAATCTTCTGAGTCTAACATACCGAGTGGTTGAATTCCATTGTCAAAATTATCAAAATTTTCATTTGTTGTTTCGTAATTTTTTGTTTTGACATCTTCTTCCACTTCATCAGCTACTTCAGGTTCTTCTGAATATTCTTCTATTTCAATGTCTTTTTCATTATTGATTTCGTTATTTTCCAATGTTTCCTCAGTAATGTTTTCTATTTCAATATCATCGTTTTCTTCTTCAATTTCAACATTGTTATTGATTTCTTCAATATCAAAATTATTATCAGTTTCTATATTTTCATCAAGTTCAATGTTTTCAATTTCTTCTATTTCTTCTATTTTAACATCTTCAAATGTTTCTTCAATGTTTAAAACATCAGTTTCTGAATTTTCGTCAATTTCAAATTCTTGGATATCAAGATTATCATTTTCTTCACTTGTTCCTTCAAATAAAGATTCAAAATCGTCAATGTTTGTTGTTTCATCAAGTTCTGTTTCAGTATTTTCAATTTCTTCAATTTGAACTTCTTGAATATCATTGTTGTCTATTTCAACATCATTAGCAACTAATTCTTCAATATCAGAATTTTTAATTTCTTCTATTTCTTCTATTTCTTCTATTTCTTCTATTTCTTCAACTGGTTCTGTGATGTTTTCAATGTTATTTGATAGAGTATCTTCAATATCATCTAAATCAATGTCTGAAAGCGTATCATCAACATTTAAAACATTTTCGGTTGAGTTTTTAATGTTACTTGCAACTGCATCAGTAACGCTTCCTGCAATATCAGCAATTCCTCCAACAAGTGCTTCAGTTGCACCTTGAGTTGCATCTTTTGCAATTTCACCAACAACATTTTCTGCGGCGTTGGCTGCGATTGCTCCTGCAGCAACAATTCCTGCTGCTCCTGCTAATGCAATACCTGCATCTTTTAAGATTTCACCAGTATTGTTTGTTGATGTTTTTTCTTTTTCTTCAGTATCAGTTGTCGTTTCTTCTTCTGACATCAATTCGTTTAAGAAATCTTCTGATTCTTCATTGATATCTGTTGATGAAGAATTTTCTAATTCTTTTGTTTCAATTAAATCGGACAATACTTCTTCGATAATTTCAGCTTTTTCTTCTTGTTGAGTTTGTTCTTCGTTTTCTTCGTTTTGGTATAATTCTTGAGTGCCAACAATACCTAATAAGTTGTCTTGTTGAAGATTTTCATCTGTTGCGATTTTTTTAGATAAAAATTCAAAGTTTTCAAATTCTACAAGTTTTTCTCGCAAATCATAGTTGTAAAGAAGAGTATGCAACAATACTTTCAAACTTTTCTTTGAAATTTCTGTGTCAGTAACAGTTAAGAAAAAGCTTTCTGCTTGAGTAATTTCTTCTTGTGATATTTGTTTTTCTTCTGGAGAGAAGTTATTTAAGAATGTTTTAATTGTTTCAGGATTTTTTAATTCGTCTAATTCAACAAAATAATAATCTTTGTTTTCATTATTTTTGTTGATGTCTTTTGGTTCAATGTATCCTAAGAAAGTTGCACTTGTAACGCTATTGTTTAACTTAAAAATAAGATAAACATCAGGGTAGATTTCGTTTTCTTCGTGTGATTTTGGGATAAATAGTTCTTCTTCGTTAAATACAATTCTAACATCTGCGTGAATGTTATTGCAGTAAATGTCTGAAATATCAATGTTTTTTAAGACATTGTGTATTGTATATAAACTGTATAAATTGTTTGCATCAAGTTTTTGGGAGAATAAATATTTCATTGCAATTCTGCCGCCCAAAATGTTTAGAAAAGCTCTTTTTCTTATAATTTGGTCAGCAATATCTAGAGAAGATAATTTTGCGTCTTTTATATCTTCCTTTTCTATTTCAATGATATTTTTATCATTAAAAATTTTCATTAAACGATTCTCTCCCTGTTATATAATTACATATATTTTAGAATAATTCAAAAATGTAATTATTTGTTACAAATTAAGTTGTTTTTTATTTCAGTTTTGACTATTTTGTATGCTCCAAAAATTATTGCAGGTAGTGAAGTTATTAAAATCATTTTTGGAATACCTATGATTTCAGCTCCCCATGCTGTTATTAGTACAGGAAGTGTAGAAGCAGTGCTTAGTAGAGTGAATAATATTCCAAAAACTTTTCCTCTTACCTTTGAATCTGTTTCTGTGTGCAAAATTGTTTGTGTTGGAATTGCAATAAAAGCTGTTGCTATACCGATAAAAAATGCCACGATATAGCTATATAGCATTGGATAAGTTATATCAAATTCTTCAAGGTATATGAGTGTTAAAGATTTTGTTTTAAATTCAAATGCAATTTCTTGAGGAATAAAAGGTAGCATTGCAAAAGCAAATAGTGATATTCCGCAAAGAAGAATTCCTATATATCCTAAAAGTTTTTTATCTACTTTTTTGCAGAAATTTCCAATAAATGTTGCACCAAAAACCATGCCTATTCCACAAAATACAACAATATAAGCAAATTTTTGAGCGCCCATTGCTGGGTTGTTTGGATATAAATATTTTTGGCTTAATCCGATTGACATAATTGAAAGCATTACAATTACAGAAAATAATGCTGTCAATTTAAACATTGCAGAACGGATTACTTGATTTTCTTTGATATATGCTAAACCTTCTTTTAAATCTTGCATAAAGTTAGATTTTTCATCATCTGATTTTTTTATTGGTCTGTGTTTTATAAAAATCAAAGAGATAGCAGCAATAAAGAAGAATGCTCCAATTCCGTAGTGAACAGAATTGATACCAAACATATTAATCATTGGATCGCCAAGTGCAAATCCAAAAATTAATGATGCCATCATTGTTGTTGTAAAAAGTGAATTGGCAGTCATTAATTGGTATTTGTTTGTTACAGATGGAATGATAGAGGCTTCAGCTGGAACAAAAAATTGTGTTATTGAAGAAAGTAAAAAAGCAAGTATATAAAGTGCTATTAGTGATTTTCCAAACAAAGGAAGTGCAAGTATCGCAAGTCCTCTTAGAATGTTTGTGATAATCATTACAAGTTTTTTGTTCCATTTATCTATATAAACTCCTGCTATTGCAGTAAGCAAAATAGCAGGAATTGTGAAAGATATGTATAACCAACTTTGTAAACTTGTTGAGTTTCCGTTTGGGTCAAAATTTTGCGCAATAATGGTTACGAAAACTACAAAAATAATTCTGTCAGCAAATTGTGAAAATATTTGAGCTAACCACAGCAAGCAAAAACTACGATTTGCAAATAATGCTGAATACGTTCTTGCTCTTTCAAATATTGATTTTTTGTTTTCTACTTCCATTTTTAATTATTTTTGTTGTTTATTTTGCAGCTTTTCTGTTTCTCCACACATCTACTAACATACTTGCAAAGAAGATACTAGAATAAGTACCAATTACGATACCTAAAATCATTGCTAACACGAAATCTTTTGTAGTTACACCACCAAAGAAGTATAGTGCAAGTAGTGTTATTAATGTTGTTAAAGAAGTGTTGATACTTCTAGCTAAAGTTTGATTAACACTCAAATTTACGATTTCTGAGAAACTGATTTTCTTTGAATAATATCTCAAGTTTTCTCTGATTCTATCGAATACAACGATTGTATCGTGAGAAGAAAAACCGATAATTGTAAGTATTGCAGTTACAAATAAACCATCAATTTGTACGTTAAATAGTAAACCCAAAATTGAGAATACACCCATTACGAAAAGTACGTCGTGGAATAATGAAATGATTGCAATAACTGCAAAGTCAAGTTGAAATCTAACTGTTAGGTAAACTACAATACCAATACTTGCAAGTGCAAGTGCAATTAATGAGTTTTTAAGTAATTCTTTTCCTAATGTTGGTCCAACAGAACTTACTTGGATTAGTTCTGAATTTGAGTATTCTCCTGTTATTACGTTTGAAACTTTGTTTAATTCAGCTGTATCTTTTTCACCAATAAATTTAGTTCTTATTGATAAAATTGATTTAATTTTTGAATTTGCTTGTGTTTCATTGTTTACGTTGATAATTTGAATAAATGGGTTTTCAATACCATTTTTTTCAAGATTAATTCTTATTTTTGCAACGTCATTGTTTTCTACGTTTTTATCAACTGAATATTGCAAAATTGTACCACCAGTATAATCAATACCGATTTTTAGTGGAGCATGGTTTTCATAAGTTATGCAAGAATAAATCATTGCAATTACCCCAGGGATAATTAGTAAGAATGATATGAAAAACCATAAGAATTTGTATTTTTCTATGTTTATTAAATGTTTATTTTCCATAATTGTCGTAACCTCTTTTTATTAATCTAAAACGCCGAATTTAGCATTTTCTTTCTTTGTATCTTTTACTTCATGTGCTTTTCCAATTTCTTTAGCATTTAAGCCAAATAATTGCGGATATTTAAGTTCCCCTGTACCAAATACAAGGTGCATAATGTTTTTTGTGATTGTAATTGCTGAAAACATTGAAACAATTACCCCTAAAGCAAGTGTTAAAGCGAAACCTTTTACAACACTTGTTCCAAGCATATAAAGAATTATACAAGTGATGATAGTAGACATATTAGAGTCAAAAATACTTGTGAATGCTCTATCAAAACCTGCATTGATTGCCGTAAATAATGTTCTTCCTGCTCTTAATTCTTCTTTTGTTCTTTCAAAAATCAAAATGTTTGCATCAACTGCCATACCAATTGAAAGAATGAAACCAGCGATACCTGCAAGAGTTAATGTTACTGGTATTGTTTTGAATAGTGCAAAAAGAATTATACTATAACAAACAAGTGCTAAGTCTGCGATTAGCCCTGGTAATCTGTAGTAGAACAACATAAATAGTGCTACAAAACCTAAACCGATAATACCTGCAATTTTTGATTTTGCGATACTATCAGCACCTAGTGTAGGTCCTACAGTGTTTTCTTCAATGATTTTTGCTGGAACAGGCAAAGCACCTGCGTTTAGCAAATCAACCATTTTTTTAGCTTCTTCATATTCAAAACCGTTATCACCGCCTGAAATTTGAGCATTTCCACCAATGATTGGTTCTCTGATAACAGGAGCAGATTGAAGTTCTCCATTAAAATATATTGCCATTGGCTGACCAACAAGTTTTGTTGTTAAATCAGCGAATTTTTTTGTTCCTTTGTCGTTGAATTGTAATTCTACAACCCATTGACCGTTTGCAGAAGTTGCAAGGTTTGCTCTGCTTAAATCATTACCAGATAAACCTGTTTCAATCCATTTGCCATCTTCTACTCCGGCTTTTGCTTCTTGCATGAATTTTAATTCAGCAGTTTCACCGATAAATTCTTTAGCTTTTGATAAATCAGATACGTTTGGAATTTCAATTAAAAGACGTTTGTCGCCTGTTTGTTGAACAACAGTTTCTGAAACCCCAAGTTTGTTAACTCTGTTTTCAATAGCAAATCTTAATGAATCCATCATTTCAGGTGTGATTTTTGCTATATTGTTTGTAGTTTGAGCTTCAAGAACTAATCTTGAACCTCCAACCAAGTCTAAGCCTAATTTTGTTGGTTTTACAAAACTTACAATCCCGCAAGCAAGCACGATTGCAAATATTGCCCAAAACATGATTTTTTTGTTTTTCATTTTTCTCTATACCTCAACATATTTATTATTTGATTTTATCGAAAATAAAATTATATATAAGTTCTACAACAGACTAATTTTGTTCAAAATCGTCCATTACTTTATATAATATTTCTTTTTGTTCGTCAGAAAGTTCTACAAGTGGTCTTCTAACGTATTCTTGTATAAGTCCTTTTTTAGCAAGTGCTGCTTTTATTGGAACTGGATTTGATGTCATAAATAAGTTTTTGAAAATTGGATATAATTTTAAGTGCATATTTTTTGCAACTACGTAATTTCCATTTTTAAAATTATTTATCATTGATTTAATTTCTTTTCCCCATAAGTGAGAAGCAACAGAAACAACACCTTGTGCGCCAAGTGATAGCATTGGAAGTGTCAAACTGTCATCACCACAGTAAATAATGAAATCTTCAGGACAATTGATTTTTATTTCAGATATAACATCTAAATCATTATAACTTTGTTTTACCCCTGCAATATTTGAATATTTTTCTGATAAATATTTCATTGTGCTAACAGACATATTTGCACCAGTTCTTCCTGGGATGTTATACATAATAACAGGAAGATTTGTGCTTTCTGCTACTGCTGAAAAATGTTCTATCATGCCTTCTTGAGAAGGTTTGTTGTAATAAGGAACAACTGAAAGAATTGCATCTGCACCTTCTTTTGTTCCTAATTTTGTCATTTTTACAGCTGTTTCTGTACTGTTTGAACCAGCAGAGAATATAACTTTTGCTTTATTTTGGCATGCTCTTTTTGCAGTTGAAAGAATTTCAATTTCTTCTTCATTTGTAAGAGTAGGACTTTCGCCAGTAGTTGCTGCTACTAAAACAGAATCAGAACCTGTTGAAACAACATGTTTTACAAGTTCTTCAATCTTTGAATAATCAACTTTTCTATCTTTATTAAATGGTGTAACTAGTGCTGTAATTACTTCACCTGCATCAAATCTTTTAACCATATATCCTCCTTAAATTTCCTTATTATTATAAAACAAATAAGAAATATCTTAAAATTTTTAGCACATTATTTACGTTCTGAAACAATATAAACGAAAACACCGATTTTTTAAAAATCGGTGTTCTGGAATTTTCAATAAAAAAATTAAAGAGCTTTTTGAACTTTACCAGCTTTTAGGCATGAAGTACAAACTTTAACTTTTTTAACTGTACCGTTGATATTAGCTTTAACTGTTTGTAAGTTTGGAGCTTGACGGTTTAAATTTTGTTTATGAGAAAAAGTTAGCTTTGCTGATTTCAAAGGTGTTTTTCCACATATTTCACATTGTCTTGACATTATTCTGTTCCTTTATTTTAATTACTAGTGCTAGTTAAACATAACCCAAAAAAAAACTATTTACAAGTGGTTTTAAATTTTTATGTTAAGTTCTTTTAATTTTTCACTTCTTGAAAGG
>JAZLGV010000111.1:0-14049 GCA_045616505.1 Candidatus Gastranaerophilaceae bacterium
ACAACTCAACTAATACAAGAAACAAATACTATCGGAGTTTAAGATGGAAGCAATTTATTTTATAGCAGGATTTGGGCTAGGAGCCTTAATCGTTTTTGGAATATTTTTCATTACACAGAAAAAAACAGATGTTGCAAAAAACGAAATGTTATCAAAAATGCAACTTGAGTTTGAAAATTTAACAAATAGATTATTCAAAGAAAATTCAGAAGAATTTTCAAACCAAAATAAAGAAAAACTTGAACAATTTTTTCAAAAATTCAAAGAAAGAATTGAAGATTTTGAAAAAAGAACAGAAACAAATTTCAAAGAAGAACTTGAAAACTTCACAAAATTCGACACAAATATAAAAGCCTTTATAGAAGCTGGCTCACAGATTTCAAGAGATGCAAATACACTATCATCTATAATGAAAAATGATAACAGAACTCAAGGAAAATGGGGCGAAATAGTTTTAGAAAAAGTTCTTGAAGCGTCAGGACTTAGAAAAGACCAAGAATATTCAATACAAAAAGGAACAGAAGAAGGCAGACCTGATGCCACTATTTTATTACCAGAAGACAGATATATTTTTATCGATGCTAAAACTTCAATATCTTCTTGGGAAAAATATGTAAATGCACCAGAAGAAGAAAAAACTGATTACCTAAAAGCTTTTATTGATTCAACAAAAAGCCATATATCAAGTTTAGCAAAAAGAGATTATTCAAACAATGAAAAATCCCCTGATTATGTACTAATGTTTATACCAATAGAAAGTTGCTATTCATTAATGTTCTGCGAAAACAATTCTCTTTGGGAACTAGCTTGGAAAAACAAAATAATGCCAGTTTCACCATCAACATTGTTGGCAGCATTAAAAATAATCAATGCATTCCATACGGTTGATAAACAAAATAAAAATGCCATAGAAATATCAAGACTTTGCGTAAAATCACTTGATAAATTCGCAGAAATGTTAAAAGACATTTTAGATTCAAGAAAGAAAATCGATTCAGCCCTAACAAAACTAAGAGGCAAAGATAACATCATTACAAATATTGAAAAATTAAAAGAACTTGGAATAAAAATGAACAAAGATATTCCACAAATCGGAGAAGATATCATAGAACAAATTGATGAACAAATAATTCAACAACAATAATAAAAAAAAAGGTTAAGTTTAAAAACTTAACCTTTTAAATTACACCTTTACTTTAAATCTTTATTTCCCGATTCCTTTGATTTCTATTTGAACATTGTTTGTAATGATTTTGTTAAGTCATAAATTGTATCTTCAACAAAGTCAGCAAACAATGCTGATAAACTTCTATTTTCAACAACTTCAAAAGCATAATAAATAGGGTCTTTTGCGTTGTTAAATCTCATTCTTCTATCGTTTTGATTTCTTTGTAATAAATTTGTGTTATAAGTTTCAGTCATCATCTTTTAAATCTCTCTTAATTATCTCTTACATATATATAAAGTATATACCTTTAAAAAAATTGCCTTTTTGGATTAATAATTATTAAGTATTGTAACGAAAATCAGTTTATGTTATAATAACTGGTGTACAAAAAGAAGGTTTTAACATTATGAAAAAAATATTAATCAGCTTATTATCATTGTTTATTATAACAGGAGCAGCTTTTGCAGCAGGAACAAAAGAAGAAGCAAAAGCATTTTTCGATAGTTATGTAAATGCCGCAAACACATACAGTCCAAGTTTGCTTTCAATGTATTCAAACAATGCAAAAATATACAGAGAAGTAGTAAAACCTAACGGACAATTAGTTGATGTTCCTTTTACAGTTCAAGATTACAAAAAGCAAATGAAAATAAGCCAAGCTGTTGCTAAAATGAGAAAATACAAAAACTTTTATTCAGATATACAAATAACACCTGTTTCAAATGGTTTCAAAATTACAGCAAAAAGAAAACCATCTCTTAGCAACTACAAACTTGGTATGACAATGGTTGTACAAAAACAAGCTAATGGAAAATGGTTAATTGTTGAAGAAACAATGCAGACTAAAGAACAAATTTTCTTAAGATACGCAAAATAGGATTTTTATATATGCTTAAAAATTTCAGATTTTTAACATCAGGAGAATCTCACGGGAAATGCTTAAACGCTATAATTGATGGCGTACCTGCGGGGTTTCCAATTAATGAAAACGAAATAAATTCTGACCTCAAAAAAAGACAAGGTGGCTATGGTAGAGGCGACAGAATGAAAATCGAAACCGATACGGTAGAAGTAAAATCTGGAATTCGCTTTGGAAAAACTTTAGGCACTCCAATTTGTCTTGAAGTAAACAACAAAGACTATCAAAATTGAGAAAAACTTATGAGCATCTTTGGAGATGAAACAACTGAAAAAAGTTTCACTTCCCCAAGACCAGGACACGCTGATTTTGCAGGTGCAATAAAATACGACACAAAAGATTTAAGAAACATCTTAGAACGTTCTAGTGCGAGAAAAACAGCAATAACAGTTGCGATAGGTTCTATTGCAAAACAAATTTTAAAAGAATTTGGAATTACAACAGCTAACAAAATCATTAATGTAAAATCAGCAACAAATGAAGAAGATATAAAAAAGCTTATTGATGAAACAAAAGCCTCTGGAGATACTCTTGGAGGAAACATCGAAATAAAAATTTCAAACTTACCAATAGGACTAGGTTCGCACGTTCAAGAGGATAGAAAACTTGATGGAAAACTTGCACAAAATCTAATGGCTACACCTGCAATAAAATCTGTTGAAATAGGTTTAGGAAAAGAATGTGCAAACAAATTCGGTAGCGAAGTTCACGATGAAGTATTCATCGAAAACAATAAAGTTTTCAGAAAAACAAATAATGCTGGCGGTATTGAAGGCGGAATGACAAATGGCGAAGATATTATTATCAAAGCCACAATGAAACCAATACCAACATTGAAAAAAAGTTTAAACACAATAGATTTTGAAACAATGACACAAACAGAAGCACACTTTGAACGTTCAGACACTTGTGCTCTTGAAGCTTGTGCAGTAGTTTTAGAAGCAAAAGCTGCCTGCGTAATTGTTGATGAAATATTTGAAAAATTCGGTGGCGATAGCATTTCAGAGATAAAAAGAAACTATGAAAACAAAAAACAATACTAAAAATATAGTTTTGACAGGAATGCCAGGGGCAGGAAAAACAACTGTCGCTAAAGAATTATCAAAGCATTTTACTAATTTTACTATTTGCGAAACTGACTTAATGATAGAAAATCTTGAAAAAAGAACTATCTCAGACATTTTTGCACAAGATGGCGAAGAATATTTTAGAAAAGTTGAAAAAGATTTAATAGAAAAAATATCAGAAAAAAACAAACAAATTTGCTCTCTTGGTGGTGGTGCTTTTATCAACGAAGAAAATATAACAAACCTACAAAAAAATAGTATAATTTTTTATTTAAAAACAGACATAAACACAATTTACGAAAGAATAAAAAACGAAACACAAAGACCATTATTAAAAACACAAAACCCTAAAAATACACTAAATGACCTTTTAACAAAAAGAGAAAAGCAGTATAATAAAGCTGACGTAATAATTGATACAACAAATAAAACATTAGAAGAAATAGCACAAGAAATCATAAAGGAATACAAAAAACTATGATAGAAGAAAGAATTAATGCAAACATCGGTAAAGACAAAGCATACCCTATATTTATTTCAATAGACAAAATTAGCACAATCGAAGCTCATTTAAGAGATTTTACGAATGCAAATAAATTTCTTATTGTTATTAGCGAAAAAGTAAACAAATTATATGGAAAAGAATTGAATTTTAAAAATTCAATCAAATACGTATTAAAAGATGGTGAAAAAGAAAAAAACATAAAAAATTATCAAAAAATAATGGATTTTGCTATAAAAAACAACCTTGAAAGAAAAGATTGTATCGTTGCAATTGGTGGCGGTGTTGTCGGCGATATTGCAGGTTTTGTAGCATCTACATATTTGCGTGGTATTGATTTAATCCACATTCCAACAACATTACTTGCTTGCGTTGATTCATCAGTTGGTGGAAAAACAGGAATTAATACACCTAAAGGTAAAAATTTAATCGGAAGTTTTTATCAACCAAAAGCCGTTATTTGTAATGTAAACTTTATAAAAACACTTGATGAAAGACAATTTAAAACTGGCTTAGCAGAAGTTTTAAAATATGCTTTTATTGAAAGAAATTGTCAAATAGATGGAACAACAAACTTTTTAGAATATTTAGCAAAACACGAAAAACAAGTTCTTGAAAGAGATATAAGAACAATTGCACTACTTGTTAGAATATCACTATCTTTTAAAGTTTTTGTTGTAGAACAAGACGAAAGAGAATGTGGCATTAGAAAAATTCTTAACTTCGGACACACATACGGACATGCGATAGAAACAATTACAAAATACAAAAAATATACACATGGCGAAGCAGTTGCTATTGGAATGTTAATGATATTCAAACAAGCATTAGAAAAAGGTTTGATTGATGAAAAATACTATAATAAAGCAACAAAATTAATAAAAGATTTCAATATTATCGACAAAATACCTGAATATAATCATTTAAAACTTATTGAGACAATGAAAAAAGACAAAAAAATTGCAGATGGCAAAATTAATTTTGTTTTACCATCTGCTGAAAGATTTGTTCAAATATTTGAAGTTGATTTCAACAACTTTTAATCTTTAAACTAAATTTTATCTAGTCTTTATCATCATTTTTCTTATTGAAATATGAATCAAAAATCGCTGATTGATTTTGAAGTTTTGAAATCAATTCATCCATAGCTTGGAATTTTGCTTCTAACTGAGTTTGATAATCAGCAAGTTTTCTTTCCATTGTTGAAATTTTCTTATCATACTCTGAAATTTCTCTATCATAAGACTTTGTTCTTGTTGCAAAATAACCAGTTACAGGATTTAGATATGAATCTAAAGTTCCTTCAAAACCTGCAGTTAGACCTTTTGCACCAGTATTTTTAGAACCAACTAAAAGTTCTCTTACTGATTCTGGATCTTCTGTTAATGCTTTTTTCAATTTTTCTGTATCGATTTCTAATTTATTTGTAGGTTTAGAAGTATCAACACTGAAAGCACCAGTTGTAATACCAATATCAGCTAAAGATTTAAAAGGTCCTGTTGCATCACTTTTTGCAGTAACACCTTGTCTTACTGTATTTCTTAAAGAAACCAACAAAGATTCACCATGCAAAGTTCCTGTATCACTTGCAGTTGCGATATCTGTATTTTCAATAGCTAAATTATATGCATTTACGAATTTTACAATAGCTTCTTCTGCTTTTGATGTATCTGCACCAATAGTAACTTTGGCAGTAGAAGAAGTTGTATTATTCAATTTCAAAGTTAAACCAGTAATACCTGTAACATCACTATTTACAGTATTTGAAGCTGAAGTGATTTCTGTTCCATTTATTGTAAGAACAGCATTTGTTCCTAAAGTTTGAGAACCATCTGCCAATTTAGAAACGTCACCTTCTGTTACAGTAAGTCCCATAATATCAGTAAAGTTGCTTGTACCAGCTTCTATATTAATATTTACAGCACCTTCTGTAGTTGAAGTCAATGAGAATTGACCAGAATTTTTATCCCAATAAGCAGTTACACCAGCACCACTTTTGTTAATAGTAGAAACAAGTGAATCCATAGTAGTTGAAGAATCAATTGTAAATTCTTTACTACCTATTTTAAATGTACCTTCTGTAACTTGTCCAGCTGCAAAACTTGTACCAACTAACGGTTTTGAAACACTAGTAGAAAATACTGCTTTACTACTTGAATAAACACCAGTATCTTTATCTCTAACTAAAGAAAAGACATCTGCGAAATTTGTTGTATCAGCAGTTGAACCAACAGTAACAGTAGCACCATCTTTGCCTTGTATTTTCAATTTACCGTCTGTAAGAGTTGCATCAACTCCGCCAATTTCATTTAATTTATCTAAAACTTGACCAACAGTTGTTTCAGAAGTAACATCAACTGTGTGTTTTTTGTTATTTACATAAACACTGAAAGAACCTTCTTTTATTGCACCATCTGAAATTTCTGAAAGTTTTGTATCGCTATTAACAAATGCTGCAACTGTATTTGCACTTTTTGCAACAGTAGAAGTTGCTAATTGTTTTACATTTACATTAACATTTTGAGCTGTTGAATACGCTGTAACGGTAGCAGTAACAGCATCAGAAGATGAAATTGCTGTTTTTTGAGCAAAAACGTCTTTTGCAACTACTGTATCTTTAAAATTTTGAATAGCATCATATAAGTCTTGATAGTTGTTTTTTACAGTATTCATCGCAGTTTTCTCAGTATTAACTTGAGATTGTTGCGCAACAACTTTATCAATTTTTTGCTGTTGAACACCAACTAATTGATCTATCCAAGTAGCGTAATCTAGTCCAGATCCAAGACCTTTTATTGTAATTGACATAATGAAATCCTTTTCATATTATACACTTCTTATATTTCTCATTATACCACATTTTGCAATATTTTCAATCATGAAACATTACAAAATATAAACTTTTATCTTACTTTATTTTCTACACCATTTTTCAATCTTACGATATTTTCTCTATGCAAATAAATAATGTAGCAAGCACCAACTAAACAATAAGCTATATAAGCAGATGGTTGATGCATAAAATACATTAAAAATGGAGAAACACCAAGTGCGATAATTGAACCTAAAGAAACATATTTTGAAAAATAAGTAATCGTTGCCCAAATAGCGGCTATCATCAAACCTACAACCCAATTTAAAGCAAGAATTGTACCTACGCCAGATGCAACTGATTTTCCACCTGTGAATTTTAAATATATAGATTTACTATGACCTAAAATAACAGCAACCGCACACAAAACAGGAATCAAGCCTGATGATACAAATGTTGTAGCAAAAACTTTTGCTAACACAACAGGTAATGCTCCTTTAAACGCATCTAACAATAACACGATAAAAAACCATTTTTTACCCATAACTCTTTTTACATTAGTTGCACCAGTTGAACCTGAGCCGATTTTTCTAATATCTTCACCTTTAAACAATTTAACGACAATATATCCAGTTGGAATAGAGCCTATCAAATAAGCTAAAATCACAAATAAAACTAATTCCATTATATTTTCCTTCCCTTTACTACTCTTTCAATATTTGCAAAGTCTTTTATTATCTCTATATTACCATATCCTTTTTGAGTCATAAAATTCTTTACATATTGTGCTTGATTTATACCAACTTCAAAAATCAATTCTCCATTTGGATTTAAAAAATCACCTGCTTGTGAAATTATTTTTTCATAAAATTCAACACCGTTTTCGTCATTTACAAACAATGCACAATCTGGTTCAAAAGTAACTTCCTTTTGCAAAGTGGATTTCTCACTCAATGGAATATACGGCGGATTAGACACAATCATATCAAATTTTTCGTCTGGTTTTACATTTGAGAACAAATCTGATTTTCTAAAAATCGCTTTATTAAAAAGTCCCAACTTTGAAGAATTATCCAAAGCAATTTCTAATGCTTCTAAAGAAATATCAACTCCAATCACTTGAGCATCTGTGTTTTTTGCAATCATACAAGCTATACAACCAGTACCGGTTCCAATATCCAAAACTTTTTTATAGTCGTATCTTTTTATATCTTCAATTGCTGACAAAACTAAATATTCAGTTTCTGGACGAGGAATCAAAACATTATCATTTACCAAAAACTTTTCTTTCATAAAATCGGCTTGGCCAATAATATATTGTATTGGTCTTTTTGTTGAAGCTCTTTCTTCTATAGCTTGCATAAGCTCTTTTGTTTCTTCAAATTCAGGTTCTAAAGCTATATCAACAGCAGTCAATTTCAAATAATGTTTAATAAACATCATTGCTTCAACTTTTGCCTCAAACGATGAAATTCCACTTTCTATCAATATATTTTCAATTATCTTTTTGTTCATCCAATATCTCTTGTATTAAATCTCTCATCTCTAATTTGGAAAAATTTTCCACATCTTTTTTTTCTAAATTATATCTTTTACACAAACTATTATAATAAGAAAATTGTCTTTTTGTCGGAACTTCTTTTGACATTTTTACTTCTTGTAAAAATTTTCGCTTTTGCTTGTCGTACTCTTTTTGTGCCATTTTTAAAGGTTCTTGAGCTTTTTGATACTCATAATATTTTTTACATTCTTCCAAAAAAAGTTTTACGTCTTTTTTAAAAGAGTCTTCATCAATCATATTTTCGATAAATTGAAATCTTGAAGAATTTATCTCTAAATAATATTTTTCATCATCAAAAAATTTTTCCAAAAGTTCTTCTACACTTTTATCACTAAAATTTTTCGCATAAGAACGCAAAAAAGAACACAAAGAAGACTTCTGTGTTTTAGATAAATCTAAAAAAATTCTATTTTTTATTTGGTACATTCTATCTCAATAAATCGTTTACAGAAAATTTATCACCGATTTTTGAATTTGTAAATTTCATCAAATTCTTTTTAATCGGATTTGATTGATTTGGATGAGCAAAACCAGAAGATTGCTTTGAAACTGTTTCTTCAACTTGCTTCAATTCTTCTTTTTCTCGTTCTATAACTCTTAAAATTCTTTTCTTTTCATCCATATCGAAATTATACCATATTTTCTTTCACAAATAAATAAACTCAAAATAAAAAAAATTATTGACTAACCTTAATCATATTGTTAAGTTTTGTAACAGAAAGTATATACAAAAAGTCAATTTTTATATACTCATATACTTTATATAAATGTAGAGAGATTTAAGAGAGATTCAGATGACAGATTTAAGAGTAAACAACATCAATATAGCTTCTCAATATTCAGTAAACAACGCTGGACAAGTTGCTCAAACTGCTGAATCTCAAAACAGTGTATTTGAAACTGCTAAAGCTGAAACTAAACAAGAAAACAAACAAGATGCAAACTTAACAAATATGATTAAAACTTGGTTTGCTTTAACAGATGAAGAATGGGCTCAAAAAACACAAGACGAAAAAGCTGCATTAGCTAAAATATACATCGAAGATGCAGTTGCAGCTAAAAGAAGAGCTGACAAATCATCAACATTAACAGTTGAAAGACAATATGAAATATACTTAGAAAGAAATACAACAGAAGAAGAAAGAGAAATCTTAACTCTTTTAACATTACACTTCTCAGATGACGAAAGACAATACAATTTAGCTAGTATGTCTGTTAAAAATGCTAAAAACCCAGAATTAAGAAACGCAGCAGAAAGAAGCTTAGCTGGTAACTACCACAAAGCAACTAAAAACAACCAATTAAGATTCGTTAATGACATTGTTTCTGACTATGCTGAAGAAAACGTTGAAATAGCTGCTGAAAATGCTTCTAAAACTGATATTGAAAACCAAGAACAAATTGTTAAATCTTTCTTAAATACAAATAACGAAAAAATCAACACTATCATCACTGCTCAAATCAACCAATTCGGTATCGACAACGAAGGTAAAATCAACGAAGCAATTAAAAATGCTTGTATCAAAGAAATCAACGCAGCAAAATCTGAAATCAAAACAAAAGCTGAAACAAAAGAAGTTGCAAACGAAACAAAAACTGTAATTTTAAATACAACTTCAAACGAAGAAATCGAAGAAGTTGAAGAAGTTAAAGAAGAAGTTAAAGAAGCAGTTGAAGAAGAAATCAAAGAAGTTGCAAAATCTGAAATCACAATCACAGAAGAAAAAATCGAAACTATCAACAACTTATTAAAAGAAAACAATCAAGCTTCTATCAAAACAAGCATCAAAGAAATGACAGCTCAAGAACAATTAACATTGTTAGAAGAAAACCCAGACATTTCTATCATCAACGCAATGTTAGCTACAAACCCTTCATTCATCGTTCGTTGCAAAATCGAAAAAATCCTAAAATCAATGGATGTTAAAAAATTAGACAGCGACATTATCGCTAACGCTGATGAAGAAACTCAAATCGAAAAAATCCAACAAGCAGCTTCTCAAAACAGATTATCAACAATCAACAGATTCTGCTTAACTTTAAAAGCAAAAAGAGTTTACGATCAAATCGCTTAATAAAAAATTTAAAATACGAATCCAATAACTTAAAATAAAGCCCAAACAAAAATGTTTGGGCCTTTTTTTATTTTCTCAAATCAACTTGTAAAGATTAAACACCTACAAGAGATTTGCTTTGTTCAAGTTGTAATGTAACTGTTGTCAAATCACAAACTTCTGTTGGTCCAAAGTATTGAATAGCTCCAGGGAATTTGTAGCAATCATTCATTGCCCAATCTTCTCTGTTGTCTTTCAATCTTTTGAATACAGGTCCGTCTAATTTAACAAGTGCTTTTTGAATAACTGGCTTCATTTCACCGTGACGTTTTTCCATATTCATCATCATTGTGATAGGAATACCGCCTGCAATCCAAGATTTAGCTGGTTCAGTTAAATTTTTAACTGATGATAAATAACCAGTTAGACCATTATTAATCAATGCGAATGCGTTATAACCTAATGAATAGCAATAGTCTGCATCAAAGTTTGATGGGAATGCGCATCTTCCTTCATATCCGAAGAAATGAGCTTGAGATGAGAATTTACCATTGTATTCACCATTTTTCTTCATTTCGCCTAATCTTGTTTTAATCATTTCGATTAAAAGTTTTTCTGTTTCAATTCTTGAAACTTGAACGTTTCCGTGAGGATCTCTATCCATCAACAATTGAGATTTAATTAAAGCAGGTAATGAAGAGAATACTTTTGCATTATCAGCATCTAATTTTGAAGAAATAATTTCAAATTTTTCAGCATCTGCTAAGTTTGCGAAAGATGAATCTTTTTCTAATGTACTTAGCAAATCATTCAAATTAGAAATCATTGTTTTCATTTCAGGAATAAATTCAATCAAACCTTCTGGAATAATTGCAATACCGAAATTTTTACCATTGTTTGCACGTTTTGCAATAATGTTTGACATATAAGTAATAATTGAATCTAAAGACATTTTTTCTTGTTCAACTTCTTCAGAAATCAAAGTGATGTTTGGTTGAGTTTGCAAAGCAGCTTCTAAAGCTACGTGAGAAGCACTTCTACCCATAATTTTAATAAAGTGCCAATATTTTTTAGCTGAATTTGCATCTCTTTGAATATTACCAATCAATTCAGCATAAGTTTTTGTTGCAGTATCAAAACCGAAAGAAATTTCGATTTGGTCATTTTTCAAGTCACCATCAATTGTTTTTGGACAACCAATAACTTGAATGTCAGCATTGTTTGCAACAAACCATTCTGCTAATAAAGCAGCGTTTGTATTTGAATCATCACCACCAATGATAACTACTGCTGAAATATTTAGTTTTTTGCAAACTGCAAGTGATTTTTCAAATTGTTCTTGAGTTTCCAATTTAGTTCTACCAGAACCAATGATATCAAAACCACCTGTATTTCTGTATTCATCAATAAATTTATCATCAAATTCTACGTATTGACCTTCAATGATACCAGATGGGCCACCCAAAAAACCATATAATTTGTTTTGAGGATTAGCTAATTTCAAAGCATCATACAAACCAGCAATTACGTTGTGTCCACCAGGAGCTTGACCACCTGACAAAATAACACCAACATTTCTGATTTCTGAAGTTGATTTTGTAGAAGCAGCTTCAAAAGTTACAACTGGTTTTCCGTAAGTATTTTTGAATAATTCTTTTATTTGTTCTTGATCTCTTACAGATTCAGTTGCACTTCCTTCAATCAAATTTAAAGAATTGATACCATTCAATAAAGATGCAGGAAGTTTTGGTTGATATTTCAATCTTTCAACTTGAAGTGGTGATAAATTTTTCATATATTTCCCCTTTTTTCTTTGTAACCTACAAAAACATTCTACAACAAATATACTTTGTTTTCAGAAAAACAAGGAAAAGAACACAAAACAAATTACAAATATTCACACTTTCAAACTTATTTCAAAATTAATAAGCTCAACCAAATAATAAATATCCCTGAAATTATACCAAAAACTGAATAGTGGTCATCGCCGTATTCTCTTGATAATGGAAGCAAAGTATCAAAAGAAATATAAACCATAATTCCACCAACCGCTGCGAACATAAAGCCTACTGCATAAGCTGGCAAAAACATTTTCAAAATAAAAAATCCGATAAGAGCGCCGATTGGTTCTGATATACCAGAAAGGAACGAATATAAAATTGCAAGACGTTTTTTGCCAGTGGCATGATAAATCGGCAAAGCAACTGCGATACCTTCTGGAATATTGTGAAGTGCGATTGCGATTGCAACTGTTGCACCTAAAGTTAGACTTTGAGTAGATACGAAAAATGTTGCGATACCTTCAGGGAAATTGTGAACACAAATTGCAATGGCGGTTATAAGTCCTGCACGTTTGATTTTGTGTTTTGAATAATGTGTATTTTCTTGTTGAAACAAATCGTCTTCAATGTGGTCTGGGATAAAATAGTCAATCAAAATTGCAATACCGATACCAAACAAAAACCCAAAGAACGTAACCCATTCGGCATTGTTTGGATAATGTTTGGTCAATAAAGATATTGCATTTTGCAAAATATCAGTAAAAGAGATAAAAATCATAACACCAGCAGAAAACCCTAAACCCACAGATAAGATTTTCATATTGCTTCTTTTGACAATAAAAGTAATCATCCCACCCAAAACAGTGGCAAGACCGGCAAGAAATGTCATAAATAAAGCTAAATGATAATTCTGCATAATGTAAAACCTCTTCTGTTGCATTTTATTTTACTACAAATAAAATCAAATAAACAAATATTTATTTAAACTCTATAACAAGACTATTTGTGGGTTTTAAAGATATATTACAAATGTGTAACAAAAGAAGAATAAAAAAGGCAATTTTTGAGAAGAAAAAAACTTTATATAAGAGTAAGACAATTACATAAAACATAAAGGAAAACGGAGTTTATATATTTAATAAAGGGATATTAAAATAATCGGTTGGTACAAAGTTATCAAAAACTGATTAAAAAATAGTTTTTATACTCTCTCTCTTAATATCCTCGTGTTTATTTAACAGTTTGCTATAATTAGCAAACTTTTTTTTGCAAAAAATTTAAACTTTACTATATTTATATTTTCCAAGGATTAACAATGCCATTAAAATCATCAGGAAATTGAAAATATTTTATCATATTCCAACGAAACCTAAAAAAATCATTTTCTTTACTTGCTCTTAATAAACTATTAACAGAATATTTTTTTTGAGGAGGAGGGCAAATAATAATTTCCTTATTTGGATATAAACATTTTACCCTTTTTACGACAGGAACATAATCGCTATCTCCACTCAACAAATATGCTCTATCAAAAGAATTAGTCATTGCTTTTTCCAACAAAGTAATAGCAACATTAACATCTGTATGTTTTTCTTCATGTTTTAAAATTTTTTCATCTGGAGATTTTTGCAAACATTCCTTACAAGGTCTTATCCATTTTTCTTTAAATTCACCTAATACAACTTTCACACCAGAAAATTCAAGAGCTTTTAAATAAATTCTATGCCTATTTTGCGAATCAATATCTCTATGTTTTGCAATAGCAGAAAAGAAATAAACTTCTAATTCAAAATCTTCACTATGCAAATGACTTTTAATTGATGCCCTTAATAATGACATATAATCAAGCCATTTAACACAAGTTTTTTGATATTTTTGATACTTTTTTAATTTATGATAATAATTAAAACCATCAATTAATACTAATACTTTCTTCATAATTAAAATTATACCTAAACACTTCCAAAACGCAAACGACAGGCTAAAAGCCTGTCATCTGAACTATAGATAATATCTATAGCGAGTATATCTAAAAAACGTATCTTCCAAAATTAAACGCTTCTTGTATAATTATAACATTTTTATAATATTTGTCTAGTATTAAATAAAATAAAAATTAGCAAACTTTTTTTTGCAAATTTTTTTTTTAATTAAACTTGAAAAGCATTTGAATATAAGTTAAACT
>JAZLGV010000112.1:0-23505 GCA_045616505.1 Candidatus Gastranaerophilaceae bacterium
GACAATTTTGTTTTCGAATACGAAACCAGCATTTTCTTCAGCTTTTGAAATTTTGATTTTAACGTGTCCGTATTGACCTTTACCACCTGATTGACGAGCGAATTTAGATTCTTGATCTGCATCACCTAAAATAGTTTCACGATAAGCAACTTGTGGTTTACCAACGTTTGCATCTACTTTAAATTCTCTCAATAGACGGTCTACAATGATGTCTAAGTGAAGTTCACCCATACCTGAAATAATTGTTTGACCAGTTTCTGTATCAGATTTAACTCTGAATGATGGATCTTCTTCAGCAAGTTTTTGAAGAGCGATACCCATTTTATCTTGGTCAGCTTTTGTTTTTGGTTCAATAGCAACAGAAATAACTGGTTCTGGGAATTCCATTTTTTCAAGGATAATTGGAGCTTTTTCATCACACAATGTATCACCTGTTGTTGTATCTTTCAAACCAACTGCTGCACAAATGTCGCCAGCGAAAACTTCTTGGATTTCGTTTCTTTGATCAGCGTACATTTGAACTAATCTTGAAATACGTTCTTTTTTACCGTTTGTTGCGTTTAGAACGTAAGAACCAGATGTTAATTTACCAGAATAAACTCTTAAGAAAGTCAAACGACCAACGAATGGGTCTGTCATAACTTTGAATGCTAGAGCTGAGAATGGTTCATCATCTGAAGAATGTCTTTCAACAACTGAACCATCTTCTAATTCACCTTCGATAGCTTTTACATCTAATGGTGATGGCATATAATCAACAACTGCGTTTAATAAAAGTTGAACACCTTTGTTTTTGAAAGCTGTACCGCAAGTTACAGGAACGATTTTGTTTGTGCAAACAGCTTTTCTTAATGTTGCTTTTAATTCATCAATAGTTGGTTCTTCACCTTCTAAGAATTTTAACATCAAGTCATCATCGTGTTCAGAGATTTTTTCAATCATTTCTGCTCTGTATGCTTGAGCTTTTTCTAACATATCAGCAGGAATATCTTCTTCTTTAATATCTGTACCCAAGTCGTTAGTATAAATTTCAGCTTTCATTGTCATCAAGTCAATCAAACCTGTAAATTTATCTTCAGCACCGATTGGAAGTTGGATAGGAACAGCGTTTCCACCTAAACGAGTTTTGATTTGTTCAACAACTCTGTAGAAATCAGCACCAGTTCTATCCATTTTGTTTACGAATACCATACGAGGTACTTCATATCTGTTAGCTTGTCTCCAAACTGTTTCAGATTGAGATTGAACACCACCAACTGCACAGAATACAGCAACAACACTATCCAATACACGCAAAGAACGTTCAACTTCAACTGTAAAGTCAACGTGGCCTGGGGTATCGATAATGTTTACTTGGTGTCCTTTCCATTCAGCTGTTACAGCTGCTGATTGGATTGTAATACCTCTTTCTTTTTCTTGTTCCATAAAGTCAGTTACAGCTGCACCATCGTGAGTTTCACCAATTTTATGAGTTTTACCAGTATAGAACAAAATACGTTCTGTAGTAGTGGTTTTACCTGCGTCGATGTGAGCAGCAATACCAAAGTTTCTAATTTTCTCTAGTGGTGTTTTTCTTCCCATTTTCTCTTTTTCCTTATATTTAATGTATCTACATTTGCTATTTAATTTAGCTAAAACAATTTTCGCATAAACAAGTATTTTTTCAAACATTTTTTTAATATTTATGATAAATTGTAATGGTAAATGAATTTTGGAAGGTAAGTAATTTATGAAAAAATATGGATTTGAAA
This sequence comes from Candidatus Gastranaerophilaceae bacterium, assembly GCA_045616505.1. Taxonomy (GTDB): domain Bacteria; phylum Cyanobacteriota; class Vampirovibrionia; order Gastranaerophilales; family Gastranaerophilaceae; genus JAKSUT01. Next base: position 1,752 of record JAZLGV010000112.1, read on the forward strand.
AGAATAAAGATTTAGTATGTGGCGAAAACATCCACCAAACAGCGACTTTACACGATGCAGAATTTCAAGTAGGGTATGATGTTTTTGGTGTTGATTTGTCATACAACGACATTTTAAATGTAACAATGGCGGTCGATATAATTGCAGAATTTTTTGATGTTCCAGCATGTTCAATCATTAAAATGCAAGCTCCTACAGGTGTTGCTTTGGGAAAAGATATTCAAGATGCTTTTGAAAAAGCTCTTGATTGCGATCCTATTAATGCTATCGGTTCTATCGTTGCAACATCAAACACAATCACAAAAGATACAGCGGAAAAGATTGCAGCTATCGCTCCTGAAGTTGTAGTTGCACCTAATTTTGATGAACTTGCGATTGATTTATTGAAAAAAACTTCAAAATTAGTAAAATTAAACACAAAACTAGAAGAATATAAGAATTTGAAAAATGAAGATATAAAAGTTACTCCTTTTGGAGTTTTAATCCAAGAAAAAGATACTCAAGAATTATCAAAAAATAATTTTAAAATTTTAACAAAAACCAAACCTGCACCAGAACAAATAGAAGATGCTGTTTTTGCTTGGAAAGTTGCAAAACACACAAAATCACATGCAATTGTTATTGCAAAAGATTTTAAAACATCTGCTATTGTACAAGGTCAAAACGATTTAGTGTTTGCTATTGAACACGCACTAAACAAATCTTGCGAAAATTCAAAAGACTCAGTTATGGCATGCGACCTGCCTTTGCAATCAAAAATAAATATTCAAGACATCGTTCAAGGTCGTATAGCATTGGTAATTCAACCAGCAGGACACAACAACGATAAAGAAATAATAAAAGAAGCTGATAAATATAAATTAGCAATGATAAAAACTGGTGTTACTCATCAAAAAGGCTAATTTATAACAAAAATTTAAAGCTGGTTATTGACAATCAATTTTGTTGATAATAAAATGGACGTAAGCCGAACTGGAAAAAAGATAAAAAACATCTGTCGGGATGTGGCTCAGTTTGGTAGAGCACCTCGCTTGGGACGAGGGGGTCGCACGTTCAAATCGTGTCATCCCGACCATTTAAAAAAAGACTTCACTTACGTGAGGTCTTTTTTGTTGTATTTCAAGGGATGCCACGATTACATCTCGGCCTCACTGCTTGAAAAAGCAAGCTTTTTACTACGCAGTTCGACATACCGACTGACTAGGCTCGAACTTTTCTCGCCTGTCATCTGGCATCATCCCGACCATTTTAAAAAGACTTCACTTATGTGAGGTCTTTTTTGTTATTATTTAAGGGATGCCACGATTACATCTCGGCCTCACTGCTTGAAAAAGCAAGCTTTTTACTACGCAGTTCGACATACCGACTGACTAGGCTCGAACTTTTCTCGCCTGTCATCTGGCATCATCCCGACCATTTAAAAAAAGACTTCACTTATGTGAGGTCTTTTTTGTTATTATTTAAGGGATGCCACGATTACATCTCGGCCTCACAGCTTGAAAAAGCAAGCTTTTTACTACGCTGCTCAACAAAAAACAATTTAAAAACTTTTTTAAATCACAAATAAACCATTTCTATGATAAATATTTTTCAAGAATTTGCTACACTATATAAGTAAACAATAAAATACGATAAAAACATGAAAATAATAACAAAATTAAATAAAGAAACAACCGAAACATTCAAGCATATAATAAATATTGATACTTTTGAATACACAGAAGAAGAAGAATGCGGAGACTTTCTTTTTTATAATAAAGAATATGAACAAAACTTAAATTTTTCAAATTACAAAAACGTAATATGCTTTGATGAGTGGTTTGACAAAATTTTTAAAGAATTTTTAAAAGACAAATATATTGTTCTACAAGATTATTACTATTTAAAATATTCTATGCAAAATGCAATCGCTCCAGATGTTAATAGCATAATTGTAGGCTCATCTTATGGTAAAGTTGGAATTGACGAAAAAAGTTTTAAAGAAAAAACTGTTAATTTATCATTATTATCACAAGACTTTTATTATGCAACAAAAATCGCAAAACAAGTTATAAGCCAAAACTCACACATTAAAAAAGTTTATTTAGCATCAGGTTACTATAGTTTTCACGTAGATATGTCTTTATGTAAATATGATGGTATCCCCAGAGTAGCTCAAGTTTATAACAGACTTTTTAATGACAAACACAATTGTGAGAATTTACCTAACATCATATGCAATGAAATTAAAACTTTTGATTTTATAAATGTTAAAAATTTGGAAGAAGTAATTTCTAAATATGTATTTAAACAAATAAATAATGATTATCTTGCTTTTAGAAACAACAATAATAAACTAAGCAATCACTCAGAAGAAGAAAAAATTAAAATTGGAAAAGAACGAGCAGAATTACATAATAATTTAATTAAATATAGAAACACATACGAAGAAAATATAAATATAATAAATGATTTTAATAATTTTTGTTTGTCAAAAGGGGTTATTTTCGTGCTTTTAGTATTCCCTTTTACAAATTACTATAAAAATTATTTACTACCTGATTTTGAACAAGAATATCTATCTGCACTAACAAGAATGGATCAAGAAATTTGCTATTTAGATTTAAACAAAATAGACATTTATAACAATGAGGATTTTGAAGATACAGACCATCTTGGAATTTCAGGAGCAATAAAAACATCACTAATATTGAACAAGTTATTTTAACACGTATCAATTTTAAAATAATTAAGGAAAATATATATGGAAAAAACAGAAGAAGAATTACAAATAGAACAAGAAGCACAAAAAGTCATTGCTGAAGGTCTTGAAGCATTAAAAATGCTTCAAACACTCATGGACAAAGAAAAAGACTTTAAACTTGCATTAACTTTAGTCTGCAAAAACGAAGAATCCATAATTGAAGAAAATATAAAATTTCATAAAGCTATGGGAGTGGATAATATTATCGTTCTAAACCACAATTCTACAGATAATACATTAAAAATCCTTGAACGATTAAAAGAAGAAGGATTTGTAGATGAAATAATTACTAAAACCTGTCCACAACATGAACATAACATTTGGGTACAAGAAATGGTTACTCTTGCTAGAGAAAAATACAAAGCTGCTTGGGTAATAAATGCAGATGCTGATGAATTCTATTTTTCAAAAAGTTTAAATTTGAAAAAAAGTATTCAAGCTGCTAACGATGCAAATGTCATAAAATGTTATTTAACTGACCTTTATCCTGATGATAGAGATGATTTTTTGTCTTGTCCTTATTTTATTACAAGATTATTTTACAAACATGAATTAGGTATGCTAAATTTTGAAAACGCAGATAATATAGTAAAAGAATTTACTTACACTAAAACACCTAAAGTTATAAATAAAACAGAAGGTATAAAAAAAATGTATGCCGGAAACCATGCTATTGATATGGAAAATCAAAAAGAAATAGAAACTTCAGATATTACCTTATATCACTTTAATATAAGAAATTATAAACAATTCGAAACTCGAATAAAAAGATGGTTAGAAGCCATAAATTACATGCCTGGAATGATGGGCATTCACATGAAACAACAAATTGAAATTTATAAAGCAGGTAAATTAAAAGAACATTATTATTCAAAATATAACGAAGAAAAAAGAAAACATCTTATGGAAAACGGTATAGTTACTATGGATACTTCTTTATCTCATTTTCTTAAATATAAAGGAATTATTTAAGCTATTAAAAAATTTAAAAATCACTTATTTTTATCTAAATGCATTAATGTAAGTTTTGCTAATTCTTGATAACCCAATTTTGAATAGTGAGCTTCATCATTAGAAAATATGTATTTTTTGTCTTTAAAATATTTTGCATCTAAATAAATAAACTTATACCCTAATAATTCAAGTTTTTTTATAAGATTTGAATATCTAGAACAATCTTCAAATGCGACAATAATATAGAAATTTACGTCTTTTCCCCAATGCTTTTCTACTTCATCTTTTGCTTCTTTTAAATGTAAATAAAATATATCCTCTGCATCTTTATAGTTGTTATATTTTATTTCATATTTATCATAAGCTTTTGCATAACTAAGCATTTTAACTATTGGCGAATTTTCAATAATAGACGCTCGATGAAAATACAATTTATTATTAATATCTCGTTTATAATAAAATTCAAGTTTATTCCATGGCGTAACACCTAAAACATCTGTTGTTGTATTATAAGATTTCCAAGTATAAATAATATCTTTAGGTTTTGGAACAACATTATAAAAATTTTCATTTTTCAATTGAAAAAGCATGTGCTGAACAGATATTAAATACGAACCTCTATTGTAAATAGGTCTTTTTGAATATTCACCTAAAAAATAGGAATAAGTTTCATTATCTGACAAATATAAACCATACGAGAAACAATCCGAAAAGATTAAAATTGGTGGTAATGAGGAATTTTCATTTTCAACTCTTCTATATAAATTATATTTATTATAAACATATCTATCCTCGATTTGTTCATACGAGAAAACTTTATAAAATCTGTCATAATAATCAAAATAAGCTTTACGAGGAACGTGATTTACACCTTTTTTTAAAACTTTATAAATCAAAATAAAATCTGTAACATACACTAAAGCTATTATACATAATATATTTATGAGTATATTTTTTAAAATTTTCATACCAATAGAATAACATAAATGTTTTAGTTTAGTATTGACAGAAATGTAAAGCTTGATATTAAATATAAATATTCAAACTATTAGGGATATACACTTTTGGAGAAAATTTAATGTCTTTTATTTCATTTTTATATTTTGGGTTTCTAATAGTTGTTCTATGCCTATACTTTTTAATGCATAAATTTTTTCCAAAATTTCAATACCTAATTTTACTTATAGCAAGTTACGAATTTTATTATTTATTTTCGCCCAAAGCAGTCATTTTTCTACTTTTTACCACAATAACAACGTGGAGTTTTTCATTGATAATAAATTCTATTAATGAAAAATCAATTAACCTTTTAACTCAAACTCAAAATAAAGAACTAATTACAAAAACGGAAAAGAAGTATAATACACAGAAAAAACTTGCCTTCTACATTTGTATATTACTAAATATTGGAATTTTAGCATATCTAAAATATTTTACAATTATAGCTAATACATTATTACATTTAAATTTAGGTGCTTTTATCATTAATATAAATAAATTTATAATTCCAATAGGAATATCTTTTTATACTTTTCAATGTTTAGGATACTTGATAGATGTTGAAAGGAAAGTAACAAAAGCTGAAAAAAACATTTTCAAATATGCTTTATTTACATCATTCTTTCCAATACTATTACAAGGACCAATTCATAGATATAATGACCTTGCACCACAGTTATTTAAGCCAAAATGTTTTTCCTACGATAATTTAGTTTTTGGTATTGAAAGAATTTTCTTAGGACTATTTAAAAAAATATTTGTAGCCACACAAACAAGCCTTATGGTTAATACAATATTTAATTACGAATGTGCTTTTACCGGAGCAAGTGTTTTACTTGCAGCATTTTTGTTTGGAATTCAATTATATGCTGATTTTTCAGGATACGTTGATATCGCAAGTGGAACAGCAAAAATGTTTGGAATAACTTTAACAGAAAACTTTAATGCGCCGTATTTTGCAAACTCAGTTTCTGATTTTTGGAGAAGATGGCATATTTCACTAAGCTCTTGGTTTAGAGATTATGTTTTTTATCCAATTATACGTTTTTGTTCTTCTTCAAATATAAACTCAACTTTAGAACGATTCTTTAAAAAATCGGTTGTACGAAATATAATTATTGTCATTGGACTTTTTATAACTTGGTTTTTAATAGGTCTTTGGCACGGAAACAATCTTAAATTCGTATGCTACGGACTTTATTATGGCTTTTTTATGATTTTATCTGTTATTCTTGCAAAACAATATTCGGCTTTAAAAAAAGTTTTAAAAATAAATGAACAATCAATAATTTGGAAAACTTTTCAAATTATCAGAACATTATTAATTGTAAATTTAGGTTATGTGTTGTTCAGAGCAAAAGATTTTGCACAGGCAATTTATTTTTATAAAAAAATATTTTTCAGTTTTTTAACAGCAAATACACCACCTTTAATTAATTCTTATTTCTTTTCTTGGGAAATGGTAGCCACAGGAGTTGTGATTTTACTAATAATTGAAGCTGTAAATTACAAAGGTAATTTTTTACTTTGGTTACATAAACAAAATAAAGTCATAAGATGGGGAATTTTATATACATTTTTCATCATAACTCTTGTTTCTCTGTTAAATTACATCAATGTAAACAAAATATTTATGTATTATAATTTTTAAAACAGTTTAAAAATTTAATTCTTTTTAAAAATCACTAGATTTCTAATCGGAGGATTTTCTAACGGAAGTTTATAATCGATTATTTTAACCAATTTTAAAGAGAGTTTTTTCAAAGTATTTTTAGCTTCTTCCATTTCTTGCTCAACTTTAGAAGATTTAAAAGCAATAAAATAACCACCTTTTTTTAACTTTTTATCAGCATATTTTAAAATATTATCAAGCGAAGAAACGGCACGAGAAGTAACATAATCAAATACCTTGTCATAGTTTTCGACTCGTGTGCAAATTGTTTCAAGATTTTCCAAATTTAATTGTTGTTTTATATTTTCCACAGCATTAATTTTTTTTTGAATACTATCTAATGCCGTAATTTTTAATGAAGGATTTGCAATTGCAAACGGTAGTGAAGGAAACCCTCCACCTGTTCCAAAATCTAATAATGTTGCAACTTTCCCTTGTGGAATAAACAAATTTAAGGCAAGAGAATCAAATATATGTTTTTCAAACAAAAATTCTTCTTCTTTTTTTGAAATAAGATTTAATTTCGAATTTGTTTCTAGAAAAATCTCTGCATAATTTTCAAAAAGTTTTATTTGTTCTTTTGATAAATTAATATTTAAAATTTTAAGTACATTTATTTGATTTTCTTTCATTTCTATCCTTTTGCAAGTTCTTCCCGAATTAGAGAAATCAAAGAATTATAATTTTCTTCTCCAAGTCTAATTTTTATATCATTCAATCTTATTTTTATTTTATCTATATTATCTTTAGTAAGTGAATTTTGCGCTATTTCATAAGCATTGATATAAAACTTCAACGCAAGTTCATTTCTTTGATTTTCATAATAAAAATCACCTATTTCCAAAGATGCAGACACTATATAAAACATATCATTTATTTTTTGAGCTATTTCATAAGCCGCATTATAATATTCAAGCGCCTTTTTCTTATCTTTTCTTTTTAATATTCCTGAAAGTTTTGTTGCAGAATCAAGTGCGCCTTCCAAATTATCACACTCTTTGTCCGCATTATACGCTTTTTCAAAGTTTTTAATAGCATTTTCAGTTCTTCCTGCTTCTAATTCCAAGCTTGCAAGATTTGAATAAGCAGAAGATAAATATTGATTATTAGGAATATTTTTCCCTAAATCTAAACAACGGTTATAAAATTCAATAGCATTTTTTATATTACCTTGTTCATCTAAAATAAGCGCAAATTTGAAATATAGTTCGGTTAAAATATTTTCATCTGTTATATTTTTTGATAAAACAAGTGCTTGTTTATAATACTCAAATAATTTATGAACAGAATTACTTGTCTCTTCTTCAATATTTGCAAGTTTTAAATATGATTTTATTGCAACAAGATTTGGAGTTTGTTTTAATTGCGTAATTTCTGTGTACAAATCTTTTGCTTTATCTCTCTTATATGTTTCATAATAGATATTCGCTATTTTATATTTTATTTGACTCACTTTTTCTAAATCTTTTTTGGTCAAATACAAATTTTCTAATAATGAATAATAACTCAATGATTTTTCATATTGAGCAGTTTTTTCATAACCGATTGCCATTTTTGCATAAATAAAAGGTAAAAGCTCTTGATACTGAGGTTCAGTTTTTAATGCAAGTGCTTTATAACATACTTCAATAAGGTTTGTGTACTCATAAGCTTTTTCAGCTTTCTTTATTTGTTCAATATAATGTTTCAAAGAAACCTGAACTGTTTTTTGCGGAGTATTTTCTTCTTGAATATAATTTTCTTTTGGAACATTTGAAACTTTTTCAGGAGTATTAACAAAAGCAGACAAATCCAAAGAAACATTTTTTCTTTGCGTAATATCAATTTTTACACTATTATCTTCTTTATCTTTCTTTTGTTTATTTAAAAGTTCTTCTATTGGATTTGTTTGTTTTTGCTGAGTTTCAAAGAATTTAGAATATTTTAAATATTCCATATCAACCGGATTGTTATTCTCTGTTGCACTTAATTTCTTTGGCAAAAACATTTTATGAAATTCTATTTCTTTACGCATTGTCTGACGAGAAATACAAAAATCTCTTTCAAATGGTTTTAGCGGAAGTTGTGCTTGATAAATTTCAACAAGATATTGTCTAATTCTCTGAATTAATGTTTGCGGTGCAGAATTAACCACATCTTCAAAAAACGATGAAATATAAATATTTTGTTCTTCCATTCGCAAAATATTACTTGAATGAAGAATATTTATAGTTTCTTCATCGTACAAATCTATTTTTTTAAGTAAATCAATGCTTACATCATGCCTTATCAAAACAAGAAACCAAAATAATTCAACTTGTTTTTGCGGAACAAAAGATAATGCCTTTTTTTCTAAAAAAACTTCAAACTCAAGAAAACTATTTCTTAATTCTTCCAAAAATTTCTTTAAATCTAAATCTTGAGATTGCATTATATTAATCGCAAGTGATGTATATAAATAATACCCTCTGGAAAACCTGTACAAATTTAAAACATCATCTCTGCTTGCTTTAATTTTATTTGTTTTTATAAAATCTATAAAAAGGTCTTCTGAAAAAGCAAGAGTTGTAATTCTATCTATATCAATATTTTGAAAATATTTTGAAGTAAAAGTTTTTCCAATAATTATAACTTTTATTTTTTCCAAAGAACATAAATGAAGTATAAAGTCTAAAATTTCTTGTCTGTTTTCATCTAAAACAGCTTCAAAAGATTCTAATATAATTAAAAAAGGTTTTTCTGTATGTGCAAAATAAGAGTTTACCTTTTGTGAAAAATTATCTGTTTTAATTTTTGGTTCAGTAACAAAACCTTGTGCCGCAAAAGTTTTTAAATCTTTATAAAATTTAAGTAAAATATCATCTAAAACTGTAGAATTAAAACAATTATATTTTAAAGTTATTACATCACTATTTAAAAACGATAAAGAATATTTTGTTATCTGTCTTTTTCCAGTACCAGTAAAACCATTTATATACAACAAATTTTTATTTTCTAAATAAAAATTATAAAGTTTTTCAATTTGTTGTGCGTTATTTTCAAGCAAAAAAGGTGAAATATTATAACCTGTTTTTTCAAACAGATTATTTTCGTTTGTAGAAATGTCTAAAAAACTATATTTCATAAGCATTATTTTATATGATTTTAACTTTTTTTGCAATTTATGTAAAATTCTTGTCTTTCATTTAAATTAATAGTAGAATATAAATAGATTATAGGAGAGGTGGATATGGAATTTTTTAGAAAACATCAAAAAGTTATTATTGCAATAATCGCTGTTACTTTTATATCTTGGACAGTTGGGCTTATGATGTTACCTCTTTTTATAAAATAGGTGATTGTGAAAAAGTTGAGTAATTTAAAAGGAATAGTTGGGATTGTACTATTGGGGGCAATAGTATTACTTTCGTGTGCAACTCCTGCGTATTCTAACAACAGTAGAAATATTCAAGCTCAAAGAAAAACAACAAGAGCAAAAATTAAACGTCTAAAATTCCTAGAAAATCTAGAAACTAACAAACTTTATAAAAACCAACAAAAACTGGAAAAAAACACAGTTAACTTAGAAAACACAAAAAAAGATTACACAGATGCCCAAAATAAACTAACTTCTTTACGAGGAGATTTGTCAAAAGCTGTTGGAGATTATTCTGCAATAGATTACAAAATGCGAAGAAGAATAAGACAAATATACAAATCACAACGTAGCGGCTTTTTTGAACTATTATTATCTGCAAACGATTTCAATACATTTTTAGACAGAATGTATTTTGAAGGGCTTATTATTAAAAGAGATTATAATAGAATGCGTCATGCCCGTCAAAAAGCAAAAGAAATTGCTATTTTAAAATATAGAATAGAAACTCAAAAGAAATATATTTCTCAATCTATTCAACAAATGAACTCTCAACAACAAACTATTCAAAAAGAAATTGAAAAAAACCAATCTATGATTCAAAAACTTCGTACGGATAGAGCAACCTACGAACGTGCCGAAAGAGAATTAGCAAAACAATCAAGCAGTTTGCAATCTATGATTTCAAGAGGAACAGATGATGCGGGTATAAAGGTAGTTTCTGGTTTTATCAAACCTATCGGCGGAAGAATTACATCTCCATTTGGATGGAGAACTCACCCAATATTTAGAAGTAGAAGTTTCCATTCAGGTATAGATATCGCTGGACCTTATAATGGTTCAATAAGAGCATCAAATACAGGTAAAGTTATTTATTCTGGATGGTACGGCGGATATGGAAAAGTTGTTATCATTGATCATGGAAGAATAAATGGAACTTCTGTAACAACATTATATGCTCACATGAACTCAATAAATGTAAGCAAAGGACAATATGTTACAAAAGGACAAGTTGTAGGATATGAAGGCACAACAGGATATTCAACAGGACCTCACGTTCACTTTGAAGTTCGCTTAAACGGTCGTCCAAGTAATCCGTTAAATTATATTTAAAATTATTAATTAGGAAATAAAAAAATGAAAATGAAAAAGAAATTATGTTTAAACTTAATATTGATAGTTGTTCTTATGGTATTTGAAGGACAAGTTTCCAATGCTTTAGAAGATGGCTACGTTGTTTCAGATAGCGAAAAACAAGCTGAAATAACGAAATCTTTTCAAGAAGTAAATCAATATTCAGACCACCTATTTCACTTAACCCCATTAAAGACAGAACAAAAAGTCAGCGAAGAAGCCGAACTTATAGATGGTGGTGCTTATCGTTCTTTTAGAACTGCCCCACCTTTAAAACGTTTGAGATTAAGAATACAAGAAAAAATCGATAAAAAAAATGAAAAAACAACAGAAACTAAAAATACGGAAGTTCAAGCAAGTGCAATTCCAGAAGCAAAAGATCAAATAAAATTAAATTGTGAAAACATGGAATATTTTGCAGAAAGAACAGAACTTGAAGCTACTGGAGATATTTTAATGGAATTTCCGCAAAATAATGCAACTTTAAAAGCTGACAAACTTATCTATAATCAAACATCTAACATTATAAAAGCCATTGGCAACGTTGTAATTACAAAAGGTGACGAAGTTATCCAAGGTGATTACATGTCAATTGATATGAACGAAGAAAATTCCATTATGGATAACCCTATAACTGATTATTATCAAATTCATGCAGTTGCTAAAAAAGGATATATGTATGGTGATAAAGTTATTCAAGAACAAGGTACAATGTATGTAACTAAAAAAACAATGATTGACATGCGTGCCGATATGTTTGGTCCTGATTTAGACAGACTTTATGTTCCAACAGATAAAAAATCACATCTTTTTGAAGGTGAAGCTGGTTCACGTTTTAGAATACATACAACACACTTAATTTTAAACTCTAAAAAAGAACACGATACTGTTACTCTTCGTCATGCTTCTATTTATTTTAAGAATAAAAAAGTAGGTATCGCACCTACAATAACTCTTCACATGAACAAAAACAGAGATTTTGTAGAAGGTGATTTCCCTGAAATCGGAACTTTATCTAATTTAGGGGCATATGCTGGTCCAGGTTTTGTTTTTGATACCCCAAAAGGTACTACATTAAAACTTATTCCATTTCTTAACTATCAAGGTGGGTCAGATACTCCATTTGGTTTTGGGGGTATAGCAAAATTTAAAAGCGCATCTAATGATACATTTATTGGATACGGTTCAGTTGAAAAGACACCAATTGTCAAAGGTCGTCAATATTTAGATGATAATTTATATTTCCAATATGGTACAGCGGCATATATGGATGATTGGTTTTTAGGTTATAGAATGCCTAAATTAATGGGCGAATTGGTTTACCAAAAAGACTATCATTTGCATAACTTTTTAACTCCTGGAAGACCTTTAACTTTTGAACACAGACTTGCAGGAGCTTATATTCAAGACGGCATAATCGGTCCTGATGGAGGTCGTTTAGGTGAAGATGGTATTGGTACATTCAGAGGTCAATACATGGCTCAAATTTATCAAACTTTATATACATACAATAGTGAATTAACCGACTCAATAAATGCAAGTTTAAATTTAGTCGGACAAGGTGCTGTATCACTTTATGGCTGCGGTGGTTCTCAAATTATAGGTAGAATAGGTCCAATGATACATACTCAATACAAAAACTGGATGCAAGATATAGGATACTTTGCTTCTGCTTATAGTGATAACACCCCTTTAATATATTTTGACCAATATATGTATGGACGTTCAAATGCTTGGTTTAGAGAATCTTTAAGATTATGCAAATATTTAACCGTTTCTTGGTTAGTTTCAGCTAACTTATCACGTGATTCTTGGGATGAAAAATTATTGCAAGAAAATGCCTTCTATTTAGGTATTGGTCCTGATGATTTGCGTTTAAATATTGGTTATGACGTTGTAAGACAACAATCTTTTGTTACTTTGGCTATGCACTTAGATGCAAAAGGTTCTTCTTTATCTTATGATAAAATGACAATTAAAAATCCTGATACTTTAGGTAAAGGAAAAGAAGATTTGTTAAATGTGAATATGTATAAACCAAACAACATAAAAGAAAAAGAAGAAAAAGAGAATGAAGATAATAAAAAAACAGCAAATGCAGTTTTATTTGAAAAAGCAATTGTCACAGATTTAACAGAAAAGGATACACCATGACGCTAGAACAAATTAAAGATAAAATCATAGAATATGGAAATATTGTTGATGGAAAAAGTTTTTCTCCTGGAACATCAGGAAATATTTCAATGCGTTATGAAGATAAAATCGTAATAACAGCTTCAAATTCATCAAATGGAAGTTTGACTTATGATGATTTAATCTTAATTGATTTTAATGGTGAGATTGTATATGGTGATAAAAAACCTTCAAGTGAAAAATTTTTACACATTGAATTTTATAAACAAAGACCAGATATAAACGCAATAATTCATGTTCATCCGATTGCATTGAGTTCTTTTGCAGCAGCAAGAAAACCTCTAGAAGACCCAATAATGGCTGAAAATGTTTTTTATTTTGGAAAAATTCCTCTTGCTGATTATGCATTACCATCATCTATGCAATTAGTAAACAATGTTGCAAAATATTTTGACAAATATAGTGCAATACTAATGGCAAATCATGGTTTTATAGTCGGCGATGAAACAATAGAACAAGCTTATTTAAAACTTGAACTTGCAGAAGCTTATGCTCAAACAGTTTTAAACTCATATATTTTAGGTGGACCAGTTTCTTTAACTGAACAAGAAGCAATGCAAATTGAAGCATTAAAAAACAATTAGTCCCTTACAATATTCTTTTAATACTCATATCGCAACCGCAATAATTTTGTCTATAAAGATTTAATTCTTTTGCAATTTGTGTTGTTTTCAAAAATCCATCTTGTTTTTTGAAGTTATAATCAAGAAAATCGAGTTCATAATATTGAGCAATAAAATTTCCTATGTTTTTTATAATTTCGAAATTTTTATGAGGACTTGATGAAAGAGTTGTTGTAAAACTTTTTATGCCCAACTCTTTTGCTTTTTTTGCAGAAGCTAACAACCTATATTCAATACATCTTTTGCACCTTTCAGAACCTTCTTTATAATTTTCATAACCTTGCATCAGTTCTTGATATTTTTCTGGCTTATATTCTTCTGAAATTAAAGTACAAGAAAAATGGTCGCATAAAGTTTTTAACGCGTCATATCTTTTTTTATATTCAGTATCTGGATAAATATTAGGATTAAAATAATATACAACTGGCGAAAAACCTTCCGATTTAAGCAAACTTATCGGATGACCTGCACATATAGCGCAACACGCATGTAACAAGATTTGATTATTCACCTTTCTTTTCCTTTGCACCAGCTTTTATCAAAATGTCTTTTAATTCGTAATAAGGTTTTAATCCTATATATATTTTTCCATTTATGACCATTGCTGGTGTGCCTGAAATATTAAGATTTTGCCCTGCATTTATATCCTCATCCAATTCTTTTTTAACATCTTCTGAAGCTTCATCGATTAGCAATTTATCAGTATCAATACCCATTTCATCAGCAAGTACAATAACATCTTGTTTAGTTTTAGGTTGTTTTTCAAAGAATTCTGTATTCACTTCCCAAAATCTGTTTTGTTTTTTGGCAGCAAGAGCAAATCTTGCAAGCATACAAGAATTTTGATGGAAAGGTTGTTTTACAACTGGATTACAAGACATATCAAGTGGATAATTTTTATGTATAACTTCCAAATTATCAAGTTCAGATACAGCTCTATGAACAAGTATATTATGAGTTTGACAAATCGGACACTCATAATCTGTGTATAAATATACTTTTAATGTTGCATTTTTATCTCCAAGAACATTTCCAAAAGCTTTAAAAGGATTATCCTTGTTCATTTTTACATATTTTTTTATATCAGCTTGTCGTTTTACTTGAGGAGTAAAAACATAGCTGAATGTTGTATATGCTAGAAAGATTGAAGCTATAAACATCACGCCAATAAACATATACAAATATTTTTTCACTTTTATTGCATCTTTAAAATCTTGCCAACAAATTAAAAAATCATATTTTGAACTTTTATCGTTTGTTGAAGCAAATAATCCAATAACCAAATTTAATAAATATGTAAACACACAAAGCACACAAATTTTATTAATCACAAATGTACTTATAGAAGCTAATATCATTGAAATTATAAAAGCTAAATATCCTAAAATACAGATATAAGACAAAGGATTTTTAAATACTTCAAAAAATTTTAAACCTTTTATATTTTTTAATTTATCACTAAACAATAAAATTATGACAAAAGAATAGAAAAACAACCCCCAACACGCAAGTGGAACACCTAAGAATTGAGAAAAAGTTGTTTTTGCAACACCATCGCAATCTATAACATCATTGATATTACAAAAACTTGGAAGTGCATACGGATTAAAATTCGACTCAAAATAAATAAAACAAAGTTTTATAGTTGTAATCATACCTAAAATAGCAACTATTAAAACTGCGATTTTTTTGTTTTTTTCATTAAACAACTCAGAATATTTCAATTTCCCTCTCCTTTTGACATCTTGATTTTAACGCATGATGTAAAATATTCAAGCACATAAATTATAATCTTTACTTTTTTTATTAAACAAATTGCTACTTTTGTGGTTTAATTGATAATGGTGAACAGATAAGGATTTAGGATTTTATGGATAAAATTAAAATAGGTTTGGTAGGACTTGGGACAGTAGGTTCAGGAGTTTTTAAAGAACTTTATAATAATGACAAAGTAGAAATATCAAAAATCGTTGTAAAAAATATAAATAAAAAAAGAGATATAAAAGGATTAGAAAACGTAAAAATATCAGATAATGTAGATGATATTATTTATGATAAAGATATTAAAATCGTTATTGAAGTTATAGGCGGACTAAATCCTGCATTTGACATCATAAAAAAATCTATCGAAAACGGAAAACACGTTGTTACCGCAAACAAAGAACTATTAGCAAAAAAAGGTGAAGAAATTTTTGAAATGGCAGAAAAAAATAACAAAGTTATTTTGTATGAAGCAGCTGTTGCAGGTGGTATTCCAATTATTAACCCATTAAAAACAATTTTATCTAACAACAGATTAACAAAAGTAGCCGCAATTTTAAACGGAACAACAAACTATATCCTAACAAAAATGGAACAAGATGCAGCAGACTACAACGAAGTTTTAACAGATGCTCAAAAACTAGGATATGCAGAAGTTGATCCAACAAGCGATGTTGAAGGTTATGACACAGCATACAAAATCGCAACTTTAGCAACTTTAGCATTTAAAAAACGTGTAAGCATAGATAAAATTTATAGAGAAGGTATTACAAATATCAAAGCTGAAGATATAGAATGTGCAAGTGATTTTGGCTACAAAATCAAACTGATTGCATTAGCTCAATTATTTAACGATACAAAAATTGATGTAAGAGTTCACCCAATGCTTGTTAAAAACAACAAAAGTTTAGCTCACATAAATTTTGTTACCAATGCAATAATGATGCAAGGTAATCCAATCGGAGAAATTATGTGTTCTGGACCTGGAGCAGGAGAATTTCCAACAGCAGCATCTGTAGTTGGAGATGTTATGACAATTGTATCTGAAATAGATAGTAGCGATTATATATTACCAATGATGCGTTGTACACACTCTGTACCAGCAGAAATGATTGATATAACAGAAACAGAAAACAAATATTATTTATCTGTAAACGCAAAAAACAAAATTGGTGTTATTGAAGCATTAGGTAGAGCTTTTTCACAAAATAATATTAGTGTTTCAAACATTTTACAAAAAGGTGTTCAAGACAATAATTCTGCAAATATCGTTATAATTACAGAAAAATGCAAAGAAAAAGATATGCAAAAAGCCGTAGATTTATTAAAAAATGATTCTTGCGTAAATCAAATAAACAGTTTGATAAGAGTAATGGAATAAAGGAGAAATAAAATGCAACACTATCAAGGGTTAATAAATAGATACAAAGAATTTTTACCAGTAAGTGAAAAAACTCCAATTATCACATTAAACGAAGGTAATACACCACTTATCAAAGCTGAAAATTTAGCAAAAAAAATAAATTTTGATGGAGAAATTTATTTAAAATTTGAAGGTTCAAACCCAACAGGAAGTTTCAAAGATAGAGGTATGACAATGGCAGTTTCAAAAGCTGCTGAAGAAGGTGCAAAAGCAATCATTTGCGCTTCAACTGGTAACACCTCTGCTTCTGCCGCCGCTTATGGAGCAAAAGCAGGAATGAAAGTATTTGTGCTTATTCCTGATGGATATATTGCACTTGGAAAACTTTCTCAAGCAATGATGTATGGAGCAGAAGTTATTGCTATTGCAGGAAATTTCGACAGAGCATTAGAAGTCGTAAGAGAAGTTTCAGAAAAATATCCTATTACTCTTGTAAATTCCGTAAATCCATTTAGAATTGAAGGTCAAAAAACTGGCGCATTTGAAATTTGTGATTCTATCGGTGTTCCAGATTACCATTTTATTCCGGTAGGAAATGCAGGAAATATTACCGCTTATTGGAAAGGTTATAAAGAATATTATGACAAAAAGAAAATTTCTAGCCTACCAAAAATGATGGGATTTGAAGCTTCGGGTTCTGCTGCGATAGTTAAAGGTGAAAGAATATTAAACCCAGAAACAATTGCAACTGCAATTAGAATAGGAAATCCTGCAAGTTGGGAAAAAGCCGAAGCTGCAAGAGATGAAAGCAAAGGTTTAATTGATTGCGTTACCGATGATGAAATTATTGCCGCATACAAACTAATCGCTTCAACAGAAGGTATTTTAGCAGAACCAGCATCTGCTGCATCTGTTGCTGGACTTATCAAAGCAAATTCTCAAGGAAAAGTTGAAGCAGGAAAAAGAGCAGTATGTATTTTGACTGGTAACGGATTGAAAGATCCTGATTCTGCGATAAAATATTCAGGATGCGAAGTTAAAAAGACAACTTCAGAAATGTCAGATATACTAAAAGTTATGAATATATAATTGGAGATAAAACATGTTTGATTTTTTATTCAAAAAACAAGAAGAAACCAAACCATCAATCGATATAAATGAAATTTATGCAAAACTAAAAAGAATTTATGATACAGAAGAAATTTCGAACGAAAGAAAAGCATATTTAACATCAATGCTTGAAAAATACGGTTATTTGCCATATCCACACATAAAAGCATTAGAAGAAATTTCAAACCAAGAAGTTTTGTTTTGCTTGGATTATAAATTAAAAAAAGAAGGTGTTTATAACGGCGAAAAGTTTTTATATGTAAAAACTAGTCCAATTGCAAGACGTGGAATAAAAAATTCTGAATGGATAAAAAGAGAAGGACACAGCATAAAACTTATCAATTTAGCTGCTCTTGGAAACGGTAATAAATCTTCTGAAGCTGGAAAATTAATGGATTGGCTTAGACAATTGATAATTTTACCAACTGGTGTTGAAGAAAAGGGTATTTTTGCTACTTCAATTTATTTAGTTCCTTTTCATCCTAGAAATTTTGGTTGTGCATATTTACCTGCAAGTTCAGATGTCAGCCCAAACCTAGAAGATAATGATTTAAGATTAAAATTAGGTCTTGATGGCAAAGCACAAGTTCAATTATTTATTATGCTTTCACAATTAGCAGGTCACGCTGTAATATATGATATTCTTCCTCAAACTGGTAGATTTTCAAAAGCAGTTCTTGCAAACCCTTCTATTGCAAGATGGTTAGATGTAAAAGAATTAGATTCAAAACTAGAAAATTGTGTTGAACTTATCTGCAAAGAATTTGAACACAAATATGACAAGGAAGATGTTGAAATAATAAAAGAAATATACCAACATTCTTCAACAGGCGAACTTGGTTCTGACTACAAAGAAATGTACGATGAATTTTTAAAAGAAATTGAAAAACTAAAAATAACTAATTCAAACGAAATATTTAAGAAAAGCAAACAACAAATATTGCAAAAAAGAGTTCGTCAAGTTGTTGCAAAACATGAAAACATTTCAGAAAATATATTACTCACAGAAGAAGCAATAAATCATCAAGAAGACATCATAAAAGATTTGATTAAACAAGGTTTATGGACTGCTCCAGGGGGTGCTTGGTGTTCTGCAGGAGTGCCTGTTTATGACAAAATGAGCGATTGCGGTTCATATCCTGTTTTTATCCATTATGACAAAGATGGAAATGATGTTACAGAATTTGCGAATTTAGATTGCCAAACTCCATATTATTTTGTTTTCTTAGAAAATGGACAATATAATCATCCAGTAATTGACTACTTTGTTCAAGCAGCTTTAACTCTTCAAAATGATTATAATTTTGACGGATTTAGACTTGACCACGTAGATCACGTTGTTGATGACTTATCAGCAAAAAATGGTGTTCCAATAAGTTATAGAGTTCCATCAAAAGTTTTGGGACAATTAAATTCTAAAATGAAAGAAAAAATCCCATATTTTGCAACTATTGCAGAATACATGCTAGGTGGCGAAAACCTAAAAGAATATCATCACGATATGAAATTTGATATTTTGTGGGGTAATGATATTCCTGCATTACTAACTAAAACTCCAGAAACTTACATTGATGATAACCAAACATTGTTTTCTTACAATCAAAGACAAAAATCAAATTTATTAACTATTTTGAAAACTTATAACAATCAAGATGGTGAATTTGAAGCCTTTGACAGTTATCCTGCAAAACTAGGACGTGACGGTGCATTATTCAAATGGTTCTCATACAAATTTTTACCTGGAGGAAAATTCGCAAATCGTCCTGTAATGTATGTTGATGGCGATGAATCATTCACACAAACAGGAATAGCAAAAACAATTGGCGAAGAAATTTCAATGGAAAGAGAACGTGATTACGACTTCTATGCTGATTTTAACGCCATAGACAAATTTGCTAGAGAAAATGAACTTTTGACAGATGGCGAAGCTCAATTAATGTTTTTGGACGAAGATGGTTTCTGCGCTTGGATTATATCTAAAGAACCACTAAAGACTTCAATGCTAGTTGTTGCAAATTACAGAAGCGAAATAGAACGTTTAACATTAGAAGATGAAGTCGGAAAACATGTTCAATTGATAGAAAATGAACCTTTGACAGAAAAAATCTTAAATTTACCTGGAGATTATCGAGCAACATCTGAAATTTTCTTCAAAGACCATGAGTTTAAAGAAGAAATTTTCCACGAAGAAATGAGAGTTTTAGAATTTGAAAAGATTAAACCAAGTGAGTTTAAACTATTCATGCTAAAAAAATAGAGGTAAAATATGATAAAAGCATTAGTAGTAGATGATTCGACAGGTTGGTTAAGTTTTCACAAAAACGCTTTGGAAGAAATTTATGGACAAGAAATTGACGTAGATTGTTCAATTTGCGCAAGAAATGGCTATGACATGGTTTACAATAACATGGCAGAACCTTACGACTTGATAATAACAGATTTGCAAATGGAATCTGATTTTGCACCACAATATGCAGGAGAATGGTTTGTAGAACAAGTCAAAATGCTTTCTGCATATAGAAATACGGCAATAATAATTATGTCAGGAACAATGAATATAGATATGATTGCAAATTCCTTAAATGTCGCATATTTACGTAAATCTTCTGCTGCAAGAGATATGAATACTTATAAAATGGCACTTGATGAAATATTAAAATAAAAAATATATTGACACAAAATTTTTTTTTGAATATAATTTACATATCACTTGCCGGTGTGGCTCAATGGTAGAGCAACGGTTTTGTAAACCGTAGGTTGTAGGTTCGATTCCTGTCACCGGCAAGTTTTTTTATTGCCAAATTTTTAAACAAACAATAATTAAATTTTCAAACAAAAAAGGTGCAATTACTTGCACCTTTTCGCATATTTAATATATTCTTTATTCTGCGATTTCTAAGTTGTCAGTTAATTGAATTAATAATTTATCTCCAGCTTTTGCTTTATAATATAACCCTGGAGTTACAAGCCCTGCAACTGCTCCAAGAGTAAACCCAACAGGTAAACCAATTGCAAAACCACCGACAACAACTGCACCTGCAGCAACACCAATACCGCAACCAGCACCAATACCAACAGCCATTCCTGCTAATGTTGAACCCATACCTTTACCAAAAGCGTTTAATTTACCTCTTGATAAAAAGTCTTTTTTAAATACTTTTGCTTTTATTGGAATAACTTTACCATCAGGAGTTACGAAGTTTTTAAATTGTATTGTTACTTTACCACTTCTATTAAAAGATTGAGGTTTTTGTACATTTGTAATTTCAGAAACTAATGTTGTTCCTTCAGGTAAAAGTTTAGTTCCTTCGTTTGTAGTTAAGCCTTCATTTAAAAGGAAATTTATTTCATCACCAACTTTAGCATCTTTAGATGTAAAATCTTGTGCAAATGTTACTTGAATAATGTTATATTCAAGTACGGTTTTTAAAACTTTGTCTTTTTTAACCAATGTTGTTGGTGCTTTTTTGGATACTTTTTCAGGTTGTTGCAAGTGTTCCATTTGAGATGTTTCACCAATAGCACAACATGCATTAAATGATAAAAAAATCATTGCTAAAAATAATGATAAACTTTTTTTCATATCTTAATTTCCTTTCGTTTTTTAATGATTATATCATATTTTTTATATAACACAACAAATTTTCCCCCAAGACCTCACGGACTGTGCCGAACAAAAACGATTGAGTATCGTTTTTGTGAGAGGGAGCTTGTGCGCTACAAGAGAAACGAATAACAATGAGTTTCGATTGGGTTTGATAAAACCTGCGCACGGCGAATCACCCTTAAAATAAGCATAAAAAAATACCAAGGGAGAGATTCGAACTCTCGACCTCACGGACTGTGCCGAACAAAAACGATTGAGTAT
>JAZLGV010000113.1:0-13304 GCA_045616505.1 Candidatus Gastranaerophilaceae bacterium
GAGGCAAGATTCGCTGGAGAACTTGAATAATTGCTTGGCAAGTAAATTGCCGTAAAACGGGCGTTTAGCTCAGTTGGTAGAGCGCTTCCCTTACAAGGAAGATGTCGGGAGTTCGAGCCTCTCAACGCCCACCATTTAAGAAAAAGAGACCTTAAGGGTCTCTTTTTTTGTGTTTTCGAGTGTCTTGTGTCATAGAATTTGACATAAAGTATTGCAAGTTTGAGTCGTAAGTCGGAAGTCAAATTCAAATTAATTATATTTACCTCTCGGAAGTTTTTTAAAAAAATTATAGTTTTTCGGACACTTTTGAAATCGGTTTTTGCTATTCTTAATCGCTGTGTTTGGCTTTGTGTTTGAGTTTTACCCGCTTCCCCAAGTCTGAGAGTTAGGGTTTTGAAAAGTCCGAAATGTCCGGTTATTAGGACGAAAATGTCCGGTATCTTTCCATAAAATTTTATAAAATCGCCGAGTTTTCCTATTATATTTGGATTACAGCCGAGTGCAAAAAGCGGACATTTTGTGCAATTTGTCAGTCAGAATTTATATCCAACTCGGAAAAACCCCGCAAATTGTGCATTTTAGAATTTTAATTGTTTCGCATAATACTATGATATTTACCCCTAAGTCGGAAGTAATTTTTTTAGAGGGAAATCGCTTCCCTGACTTTATTTTTCAAATATTTTATTGAAATAAATTCCAAAACTTATATATGACTTTTCTAAAAGTATGTGTAAAAAATATCGGATTAATTTTACCCCTCAAAGACGGAAGTAGAATTGAGATAAAACAGCAGATTTTTTTAGAATAATAAATTCAAACCCCGTTTAAATTGTGTTTAAAAGGTGTTCAAAAGCAGTTTTATAAAATTTTCTGCTTAAAATTCAGATATAATCAGACACAAAACAACATATTTCCCCCTGAAACACTTCCATTTTGAGAGAAACCAGTCTAACATACAGTAGCTGTAATAATAAATAAGGATAGGGTATGGCAGACATTAATAATAACGATATTTGGATTGATGTTGAGACTTTAGCGAAACTCAAAAACATTACCCGAAGAGCAGTTCGGCTTGCACTAAATCAAAATAAATATGAGTACAAAGTTGAAAATATCCGCGGCGGTAAAACATACAAAATTAAACTATCAACGCTTGAGGAAGAACTTCAGCTCAAATATTTTCAGGAATATTATGACGATTATAAAAGTTGTGATAACGAGGTTATTGAACTAAGTAATCTCAATATTAAACAAGAAAAACTAATATCCGAAAACCAACGAAAAATTGCTCTTGCAAAATATGATTTGATTTATGCGTGGCTTGATTTTAGGAAAGAATATAAAAGGGACAAGCTCAAAGCCAATGGTAACATCCCCGATAAAGAATTCTTGCAATTATATAATACAGGGATGTTCCAAGAGGAGATTTTCAAAGTCTTAGGTAAAGTTTCAATCGGCTCACTTTATCGTTGGCGGGCACTTTTAGATTACAACAAAGATTGGACAGCTCTTGTCGGGCAATACAAATACTCAACAAGAAAAGAATACCGAACAACACTAAATGAGGAACAGATTAAAATATTTATACAAATTCTGCTGTCGCCAAGTGCATTTTCAATAGGTAAGGCTATTTCTTTAACCAAGCATATTTTAAAAGAACGCGGTCAGGAGATTTTACCAAAAGACATAACTTTCCGCAGGTACGCAGAATGGTTTCGGGATAATAATTTTGATAAATGGACACTTGCCCGAGACGGCGAAAAAGCACTTAAAGATAAAGTCAGTCCGTTTATAGTCAGAAACGCAGCACTTTTAAAAGCAGGACAAGTGCTTGTGGCGGATGGGCATACCCTAAACTTTCAAGTAATAAACCCGTTCACAGGCAAACCCTGCCGAGCAACTCTGCTCGGGTTCTTGGATTGGAAATCGGGTGGACTTGTCGGGTATGACATTATGCTTGAAGAATGTACGCAAAATATCGCGTCTGCTTTAAGGAATGCAATTTTAAAAATGGACCATATCCCAGAATATGTTTACCAAGATAACGGCAGAGCATTCAAAAGCAAGTTCTTCAATGGTGATAAAAAGTTTGAGGAACTTGGTTTTACAGGAGTATATAACAAACTCGGAATAAAACCTGTCTATGCCACTCCATATAACGCTCGAGCCAAAGTCATCGAGCGTTTCTTTTTGGATTTTCAGGAAAGTTTTGAAAAGCTCATTCCAAGCTATATCGGGACAAGTATTGAAAACAAGCCTGCATATTTGATGAGAAACGAAAAGTTACATAAAAATATTCACGAAAAATTCGGTTTTACTCCAACTATAGAACAGGCACTTAAAATGATTGATAAATGGCTTGAATTCAAACACTCGCAACCTTGTCCAAACGCAAAAGATAAAACAATTCAAGAGGTTTTAAACGAAATTGAAAAACAAAATATTGATGAAAATTCGCTTGACGATTTGATGATGGCACAAGAGATAAAATCAATCGGCAGGAACGGAATCAGGTTTTTGAAAGCGGATTATTTTGATGAGGCACTTTATGGTATCAAAGAGAAAACCGTCATAAAGTACAGTCTGTTCGACCTTTCATATATTAAGGTTTATTCGATGAAGGGCGAATTTATATGTAAGGCAAACCGCATAACTGAAACTCATCCGCTTGCTTATCAAATGGGCGATATTAAAGATATCGAGGACTACAAGCAGAAAATTGAAAAGCAGCAGAAACTTCGCAGAAAAACAATAAAGGCGGTTCGGGAGCATTTCAACTTAGAGGATATGGATTATCTCGAAAAAGAATTGATGCAAAATATTCGCTTGCCTGAACCCAAGCCGATTAAAGAAATAACCGTGCAGCCTGAACAAAAAACAGAACCAAAGGCGAAACAGGATTTTGAGCCAAAAGTTAAAACCTCAATCGTTGCAAGACCGATATTTAAATCTTCTTATGAACGCTACGAATGGCATATGCAAAACGGCTGCATCTGTCAAGAGGACAGGACGTGGCTAACTAATTACATAAAATCAGACGAATATAAAGAAATATACGGAAAGGAGCAGTAATGAAAAAGGTTTTCGTAAAAACAAACAATGTAAAACGGTTTATCACGATGATGAACAACTTGCAAAACCGAGCGGAAGGAGTTCCGGGGATGGGATTGGTCTATGGTGAACCTGGGTTAGGTAAAACTCAGGCTATAAAATGGTGGGCATTTAAAAACGATGCGATTCTTATTCGCTGCAATCAGATGATGTCCGCAAGATGGCTTTTGAAAGAAATTCTTGATTATATGTCAGAAATCAAGCCTTATTCCATATCAGATTCTTTTGATGAGGTTATACGGAATCTTATTCTGACACCTCGGGTTCTTATAGTAGATGAAGTTGATTATCTGACGATGGATAAAAATAAATCAATAGAAATACTAAGGGATATTCACGACAAAACTAACATTCCTGTTGTTTTGGTTGGTATGACAAATGCTCATTCAAGACTCAAAAAGTTCAGTCACCTTTATGACAGATTATCAGAAATAGTTAAATTTGAAAGATTTTCAAAAGCGGATATTAAAACTATCGTAAAAGAGCTTTCAGAAATTGAATTGACAGATTGTGCGATTAAGTACATTTATTCAAATCTCAACAGATTCAGACAAATTGTAAAAGTTATAAACAAAGCTGAAACCATTGCAAAAGCAAACGGACTGAATTCAATAGACGAAATATTAATAAAGGAGGCAATACAAAATGAAACAGAAAATTCTCAAGCTGATAAAGATTCTGAATAAGTTTACTATAGATGATATTTTGTCCATGGATGATTTTGAAGAACAAGAAGTTTCAGAAATATTGTCAGAATTGGAAATTCCAGGAATAATAAATAAAATTTCAAAAGAAGAATACATTTATTTCCCAAATGGAAAAGCAGAATCGCAGACCTCAAACAGGCTGCATAATTTCAATATAGAAAAAAGAAAAGATTTAACTGATATTAAAACATTGTTTTCCAAAGATGAAGAGCAGGAAGTTTACGAAAATGCATCACAAAATGCAAAACGCAGAATTGTTAAATATTATACAATTTTAAAAATTGCAAGCCAGTTTGATAACCGGTGTATTGGTGCGTTTTTAAAACAATTTTCAAAAGAACATCCTGAGTACAAAATATCGCCATCGACTTTTTACAGAATTCGCCTAAAATATGCACAATACGGCATAAGAGGACTTATCCCAAACTATGCACCGGGAGCACAAAGTGCTGTACCAAAAGAAATGTATGATGAATTCAAAAATTTGTACCTTAAACCCAACGCTCCATCAGTAAAAGAATGTGTAAGACAACTCGCAAATGCTTACGATAAAATGTCCGTACCAACACCGCAATGCTTTAGACGGTTGCTGAATAAGGAGTTTACCCCGGAGCTTGTTGCACAAATGAGAGAAAAATCGTATCGGCTGCCGGATTTGAATTTTTCGCAAGAAGAAAAACTCAAAATAGATGAAATATCAAATAAATCTTATGAAAATTTTATAGACTGCGCTAAAGCATATTTAGAATATCTTGCAAAACTCAGACGGACTCAGGATATTCAGGTAAAAATTAATGCGGTGAGATTACATATTCTGCCATTTTTCAAAAATTATAAGTTCGCAGATATCACACAAGATGTCGTTTTTAGTTTTCAAAATAAAAAGATTTCGGAAGGGTATTCAAGAAAATATTTAATAATTTATTCAAAAGAACTTGAAATTATTATTAAAAAATATTCTGATAAAAATAAATTCAACTTAAATTTTTCAACTCCGCAGAAATATAAGGAACATAAGATTTTAACAAAAGATGAAATTAGTAAAATAACCGAAAAATATTCCGCACAGCTTTGGATTTTGTGTTTAGGGATAACACCTATGGAGCTGTATAATCTTAATTTTAACGATATAAACTATGAAGAGCAAAAAGTTCTAATTCGCAGTTCAAAATATACAATTTATAACCATCATCACAAAGAAAATATGGACAGAACCCTTTATATTCCTGATGTTTTGTTTAATAAAATTCCAAAACATCAAAAGGGACAAGTGTTTTTAAAGGTTAATGTGCCAAACTATGATACGCTTATAAATACGCATGTTTATTTATCGGTAAAACATGGAATTCCGCTCAATATTATCTGTAAAAACATAGGATATACTTGTTTTGATGACTTTTTAAACAGATTCGATTTCGCGCTATCACATGATTATACTCATAAAATCGATATTCTTGACGGTATATGAATTGTTTCCTGTAAAAAAATGTGATTTTGCTTTGAACTTTCCTGTAAAAAAATGTAAAAACTCATTGATTTTTCCTGTAAAAAAGTGTAAAATTAAAACAAAAGAGGTGTTGTCATGCAAAGAACAGCCATTGAAAAACTAAAAAAGTGGAAAGATAAAAAAGGTCATAAACCGCTAATTATTGAAGGGGCAAGGCAGGTTGGAAAAACTTGGCTTATGAAAGAGTTTGGGAAACAATATTATGAACAAGTTGTTTACTTGCATTTTGACAACAATCCTGAGCTTGCAGCTGTGTTTGAAAATGATTATAAAATTTCGCGTTTAATAGAATCTTTTGAAATATTATCAGGTATAAAAATCAATCCTGACAACACTTTAATAATTTTTGACGAGATTCAAGAGTGCCCGAGAGCATTGACATCACTCAAATATTTTAACGAAAATGCTCCCGAGTATGACATTGTAGCAGCAGGAAGTTTGCTTGGGCTTATACACCATGAAGGAACAGGCTTCCCCGTTGGGAAAGTTTCATTCTTAAATCTTTATCCGATGGACTTTTTTGAGTTTGCAAGAGCTCTGGGCGAAGAAAGATTTATTGAATTAATTGAGAAAAAAGACTTCCAAATGATGAGTATATTTAAAAACGAGTTTGAAAAACTTGTTAAAATGTACTGCTATATTGGCGGTATGCCGGAAGTTGTTCAGGATTTTATAAATAATCGTGATTATAAAAGAGTCCGAGAAATACAAAAAACGATTCTGGCTTCTTATGAAAATGATTTTTCAAAACACGTTCCTGCAAATACAGTTGAAAAAATCAGGATGCTATGGCAAACAATTCCGTCACAGCTTGCAAAGGAAAATAAAAAGTTTATATATAGTGCAATAAAAACCGGCGCCAGAGCAAAAGAATATGAACTTGCTTTGCTATGGCTTAAAGATGCAGGATTGGTTTATCAGGTTAACCGAATTAAAAAGCCGGATTTACCGCTAATTGCTTATCAGGATTTTGAAGCATTTAAACTGTTTGTTGTGGATGTCGGTCTGTTATCTGCTTTAACTAATTTAGATGTAAAAACAATTTTAGAAAAAACTCAAATTTTTGAAGAATTTAAAGGTGCAATTGCAGAACAGTATGTTTACCAGCAATTAAAAAGTGCTGAGGATGATATGCCAATTTATTATTGGTCAAACGATTCAAGCCGCAGCGAAGTTGATTTTGTGGTTCAACTTGATGGATATGTTATTCCGGTTGAAGTAAAAGCGGAAAAGAACTTAAAAGCAAAGAGTTTAAAGAACTTTATTCAAGATTATAAATCCGAAAAATCTGTTCGGACTTCACTTGCTGATTATAAATTGAACGATAATAATTTGTATGATATCCCGCTTTATGCCATTGGAAATATTGAAGCTATTGTTGAATAATTTGTTTAATATCTTCAAAAGGAATTGGAACATAATTATTAACTTCAACGCAAGTGTTGTAATACCAAGGGTCCGTTAAACTGTTTGCGTGAACGTGCCCATGGATATTTAATTTAAACTTACTTTTACATTCCGGATGAACCGGTATATGTGTCAGCAAGAAGTTATCTAAATTATGACAACCGCGAATATCTTTGAAATGCTGTAAATAAAACTTTGGTTTAAATCTATCGTGATTACCTTTGATTAATATCTTTGTACCATTCAACTTGGGCATTATTATATCTAATTTATTCCTGTTAATTCCGACATCGCCTAAATGATAAACCTTATCATTTGGTTTTACTATTGAATTCCATTTCTCAATCATAAAATCGTCAGCATCCTCTGCGCTATCCCACGGACGCATTTTTGTTCCGTCGTAATTGAAAAATTGATGAAAACATATTAAAGCCAAAAAGAAATAAAAAAATTGTTGAAGATTTTACAAAAAATATAGCCCTAGAAAAACAAGATATTATAGGACTTGCAGAAAATGTTTATGCCGGTTTTGAGCAAACTTCTAGATTAGGTTTTAGACATGTAAATAATTATTCTCACAATGTAATGAATGCATATAATAAAATTGAGGGTCGTATTTTTAAAGCTGTTTCAGATAAAATTAATGAATTAACAGGAAATAAACTTGAATATCTATCTCCAGAAAAATTTATTAAAGGCTTAGATAACGCGCTACCACAAATACCTCAAGAAACAAATTTGATACCTCAAGATATTATTGATAATGATTTATATAAAATTGTTTCAAAAATAACAGATGAGAATGATTTAAATAGAGAAATTCCAAAAATTGTTCAAAATTTAAATCAGAAAAATAGTTTATCTAAATTAAATCAAATAGCAAAAAGATTTAATATTAGAAAATCTTTAACTAATGATGTATCTTTAAAAAATTGGTATGATTTTCAATCGAATAATATAAAATTATGTTCAAATAAAATTGATAATAAATTTGATGATATGTTATTACAATTTAACAAAAAAAATAACATAAAAAATTTAACAAAAAATGAAAAAGAGCAAATCCTTCATTCGTTGCAAGAATGTGCAAAGAAAACAGGTTGTTCTTCTACGAAAGAATATATTGAACTTACAGAAGGAACAAGTTCAATAAAAGCAGCCTTTAGTGATGACCCTCTTGACAGTTATAGAAAAACATTTTTATCAGAAGTTTATCCTCAAATAAAATCTTTATTAGATGAGACAATGTAAAAAACTAGATGAGAATTAGTATTAGAATTAAAACGTATTAGAAAAATAGGAATAGGGAATGAAAGTAAATACAATAGAAAAACAAAACTATTTTAATTATAGTTCAAAAAATCAAGTAACAAAATTAAGAAAAAACAATTATATAACAAATAATATAAAAATTGAGCAAGACAAAAAGCTCCCAAGTGTTTCATCGATGCAATATTATACTGGGAATATTTCATTTGGAGGAATTGCTAGTGTCCAAAAATTCTCATCTTATTTCCCTACTGAAATATTAAAAATTTCAGAAGAAACATTTAACAAAAAGATGTTATCTGCATTAGAAGATTCTGAAAAAGCAACTAAAATTAAAAATTATATATTAAAAACTGTAGAAAAAAATGGTGTTTCAAGAGAATTTTATGAAACTTGGAAAAGTTCAATTCCAATGTTAATTCCAAGTACAGTTTTTATGCTACCTGGTAGTGAACCGGTTGATTTGTTACAAAAAGGTGCATTAATCACTTCCAAAGCAAATTTTAATAAATTCGTAGAATCTCCACATAAAAAAGAAATACTAAAAAAAGATTTATCTTCAGGACTTACTTTGGTTGCATCTGGAGCTTTGTTTAAAATAGGAAAAAATATGCCTGATCCGTATTTAAAAGTTGCTGTTTTAGCTTTAGCGACTTTGCTACCTTTTGCAAGAAGTGCAAATAAGAAAAATGATAACTCGGATATAAAAAATTTATATTTTATTGATGCCACAAAAGAATTATTGAGTATGGGAGAACTTGATCCTTTAAAATTAATGGAAAAAATAGATGCGGTAGATAAAAATAATATATCTCTTGATGAATATAAAGAGTGGAGAGAAAACAAAAAGAGTATGATTTCGTATATGACAAAAGGAACAACTCATGACGATACGAATTCTTTTGATTGCCAAGAAGCAAGAGATGTCTTTGATACAATGCTAAAAACTATGAGTTTAGGTTTTAAAGATAATCAAGAAACTCCTACAAAGCTTTTTTCTCAATTATATAAGAATTCATTAGCAAAAGAAGAAATTGATGCTCTTGGAAAAATATTTGATTCTCCAAAATCAATAGCTGATTATATACGATTGCTTGGCATGGTTTATTTGACAGAAGGAAAAACTAACGAAGCTGAATATATATTAAATTTAACATTTGAAAAACAACAAGAATACAATTTAAGTACACTAGACAAATTAAAAACATTACGACTTTTAGCTACTACTCAATTGAAAAACGATAAACCAATTGCAGAAAATCAAACATTAAAAACAATGTATAACATTTTAAGAACAGAAAAAGCTGACGATACAGAAAACATTCGAAAAACAGAAAAGAAATTACTTTTCTCAGAACTAAAACTAAATTCATATTTAATAAATAAATACATATTAGCAGAGAAAGAGGAAGAAGCATCTGTTTCAGAAAGTAGACTAAGAGAAATAGCAATACTAAAAGAAAATATATCTAAAATATACAGCGACTCAATAGAAACTTTAAACTTTTTAGTTCCAAAATTCAATGAATTAGATTTTACGGAAGGTGAATATATTGATATATTAGGAAAATTGGATTCAATAAAAAATGAAAATTTACAAAATTTTATAGCTGAAGAAATGAAGAAAAGTCCAATAATAAACAATTTAGATTGGGATGAATTAAATTATGACCAATTTAAGGCATTGATAATGAATTTAGAGATGCCTTTTGATGAAAAATTGGATATTAAAAATTACAACTCTGCAAGATTTTTAGAAGAAATGGCAACCGCAACAGGAGATACAGAACAATTAACCACTTCTCTTAATCTTTATAAAGTAGCATTTCCAAATGCCATAACAGATATAAATAGAATGGAATTAAAAGTTGCAACAGCAACAGATACAGATCCTGAATTAGTAAATTTTGAAGAATCTTCTTTTGAAGACTTAAAAAATGAATTATTCTTGTATAGAAAGAAAGATTTAGATAATGTATTCAGTAGCAATTATTGGAGTAATTTAGATACTTTTTGGGTTAAATTTGCACCACCGAAAGCTTTTCTAGAAGAGATTGCAAGCATTTTAGAAATTGAACCTGATTATGCTCTTGATTTGTTGAATTCAATAAGAGCAAAATATAATAAAACTTCAGGTTTTGGTTCTTCAGTAGATATTCCTACATTGGTAAATCCAATTGCCTCTGCTGCAATAAAAATTGGAACTAACGTATTTTCAAAAGGTATGTATTCAAATATTCCAATAGAAGAAGATGAAATAATTGACATATTAATAAATAAGACTTCAGATGATGATCCAGGTTTTCTAAATTTAAGATTATTGTTAAAAGAAAAAATCAAATATTATCAAAGTAAAATTTTCTTTTCTGAAACAAGAGCGAATGCAACAAAAGAAATATTAACTGACATCGAAAAGAAGATTGCGTTACCACAATTAAGATAGGATAATAAAAGAAAAAGGGAGTATAAAATTATGAAAGTATTAAATGTAAAATTATCAAATATTGTAAATTCAATACGTAATACAGAAAAAACACAAATCGTTAAAAATCAATCAAAAATAAAACAATCTGATTTAAAAAAGACAACAAAAATGGCATTACCATTAGTTTCATATCCAATTATTGCGGCAATGAGTGCAAAAATAAATGATGACAAAAATGATGATAATAAAGTGTCTGAAAAATCACCAAATAATAATGATAATAAAGACAATAATGTGTCTGCAAATTCATCAAATAATAATGATAAAAATAATAAGAAAAAAATAGATATTGATGATGTTGTAGAAAACATGCCACTAATTGCAACAGGTGCTATAGCGACAGGACTTTCAGGAATTGCAGTGCACGAAATGGTAAACAAAGCAGAACAAGCTAAATATCCTTATGGATATCATTTTGAAACTCAAAAACAAAACTACAGTTATGATGGAATCGCAACACAAAAAAAAGTGGCAAATTTACCTCCAATGACAGATAGTGATGCTCCTTATGGCAGAGGTGATAGATATATTTATAATCCAGATGGACCGGATCGTGTTTTAAAAGACAGTGCTTTACCTTGTCCTGTCGCTGGCAAATATGCTGATGTGGATTCTGAAGGCAGATTAGATCTTCAAAAACTTAAAGATATAGGTTTAATTGAAGATGTAGATACAGAAGAACCAGAAAGTGTACTTGAAGATAGTTCTAATGAAGAAGTAAAAGATAATTTTGATGTTGACGAAGAATTTAATGTTGAAGAAACAAAAGACGATTTTGATGTTGATGAAAAATTCGATGTTGAAGATAGTACAGATGATAACTTTGACGTTGAAGAAGAATTTGATGTTGATGAAGAATTCAATGTTGATGAAGATTATGAACCAGATTCAGATTTTGACTATGATGATATGGACGATATTGATGATGATGACTTCGACGATGATGATTACCACGACGATGATGATGACGACGACGATGACGACGACGATGATGATTAATTTTCGTATATATTTAAAATTTTGTTAAGAAGGTTAGTCAAATCCTTTTTTAATTAAATTTAAATATTTTATAACAAAAATGCATACTTAAAAGTATGCATTTTGTCATATTGTTATAAAAAACTATAATTTTAATCTTCTTGTTTGTATATATTTGGTGTCTTTGCTAAAATCGTTAGGGGGTTTGTAAGGATTGATATTCTCAAAATTTGGTCTAAGAATAAATCTAACGTGTTTTGTCTTTCTTCGTGTTTTTTGTGGGAATGTTAAAATATCTGTATAATGGTATGATTTTAGTATTTTGATAATTGAAGTTTGAAATGGTTTTTGAAAGTTAGGTGGTTCTACTCCCAAATAACAATTAGTTATTTCACGGTTTTTGGTTACGTCAAATTCTAAATGTGCATGAAAAGTTGGCGGTACTTGTCCTTCTTTATTAATGTCAGTTATAAAACGATTAAACAAGTTACTTTTCCATATATTCCAATAAACTTCTTCTGTTTTTGAAATATATTCGGGTTGTCGCTGTTGTGGTTGAGGTTGAAATTGTTGTTGAGAGTATTGGTTTTGATTATCCGTTGGAATTGGAATTTGTTTTATCTCTTCAACTTCTTTAGAAGCAGTTTCTGTTTGATTTGAGTTATATTAAGGTTTTCACTCTCAAAGGCGAATTTATTTGTAAGGCAAATCGAGTAACGGAAACCCATCCGCTTGCTTATCAAATGGGTGAAATTAAAGATATTGAGGATTACAAGCAAAAAATCGAGAAGCAATCAAAGTTAAGGTGAAAAATGTTTAAGGCAGTAAAAGAACATTTTTATATTGATGATATTGATTTAATTGAAAAAGAATTACTTGAAATTGAACCGCAGAAAGTCATTGAAGTACATGAAACAAAAACAACACCGCAGCCACCAAAGATACAAAAAATTGAACCAAAAGTTAAAACCTCAATCGTTGCAAGACCGATTTTTAAAAACAACTATGAACGCTATGAATGGCACATGCAAAACGGCTGCATTTGCCAAGAGGACAGAAAATTATATATCCCTGATGTTTTATTCAAAACTATTCCTAAACATTAAAAAGGACCGGTGTTTTTGAAAGTAAATATACAAAATTACGATACTCTCATAAACACACACGTTTATTTAGCAATAAACCATGATATTCCTTTGAATGTTATAGCAAAAAATATCGGCTATACTTGCTTTGATGATTTTTTAAACAGATTTGACTTTGCACTATCTCACGATTTTACGCATAAAACTGATATTTTGGATATTTAAGTTATAATTGTTTTAGGAGTAAAACTATGGAAAATCTTTCAAAAGGCAAAATAATTATTTATACAAGTGAAGACGGAACAGTTTCACTTGATACAAAACTTGAAAATGATACAATTTGGCTCACACAAGATATGATGGCTAAATTGTTTGATACAACTGTGCCAAATATAAATATGCACATCAAAAACATCTACGAAGAACAAGAACTGGAAGCAAAACGAACTATTAAGGATTTCTTAATAGTTCGAGAAGAAGGCAAGAGAACAGTTTCAAGAAATATTGCACACTATAATCTTGATATGGTGTTATCTGTCGGTTATAGGATTAAATCCAAAGTTGCTACAAAATTTCGTATATGGGCAACTAATACATTGAAAGACTATATTACTAAAGGTTATGCAATCAACGAAAAACTTTTAAAAAGCAAAGAAGATAAAATCAAAACTTTACAATCAACCGTAAGCCTTTTAACAAGAAGCATTGAAAATCAAATTTCAACTGTTGATGAAGCACAAGAGGTTGCAAAAATT
>JAZLGV010000114.1:0-11452 GCA_045616505.1 Candidatus Gastranaerophilaceae bacterium
GAAGTTTTAGGTCTTACAGAAGTTCCTCAAGCTGGTGATACTTTTGAAGTTGTTGGTAACGAAAAAGAAATGAAATCTATTGTAGATAAACGTAAAGAACGTGAACGTACAAATAGACTTGATGCTATGTTACCAGCTCACT
Source organism: Candidatus Gastranaerophilaceae bacterium (assembly GCA_045616505.1). Lineage (GTDB taxonomy): Bacteria > Cyanobacteriota > Vampirovibrionia > Gastranaerophilales > Gastranaerophilaceae > JAKSUT01. The sequence continues at coordinate 143 of JAZLGV010000114.1, forward strand.
TGAGAAAAGAATCTGCAAATGATTCTGATAAAAAACAATTAAATATGATTATCAAAGCTAACACTCACGGTTCTGCTGAGGCAGTTGCTCAAGCGGTTGCCCAATTAGAATCAGATGAAATAGATACAAAAATTATTCACGTTGGTGTTGGTGATGTTTCAGAAGCAGACGTTATGCTTGCATCTGCAAGTAGTGCCGTTATCTTGGGTTTTGGAGTTAGAGAAGACTCAAACGCAAGTGCAGCTGCTGAAAAAGAAGGTGTTTTGATTAAAAATTATGAAATTATTTATCAAATACTTGAAGATTTAGAAAAGAAAATGCTTTCACTTCTTGAACCTGAAATTAAAGAGGTTGAACTTGGTAAAGCTGAAGTTAGACAAGTGTTCACAATTGGAAAAACTACAAAAATCGGTGGTTGTTATGTTATCGAAGGTAAGATTTTCCGTGGTAAGAATGCAAAAGTTGTTAGAGCTGGTGAAACTATCTTTGAAGGTCAAATTGACCAATTGAAACGTTTCAAAGACGATGTAAAAGAAGTTGCACAAGGTTTCGAATGTGGTATTTCATTCTTCAAGTTTAACGATCTTCAAGAAGGTGATATTATTGAAGTTTCAACAACTGAAGAAGTTGCAAGAGAAGCATTATAAGTTTTAAAAGGAAATTATCATGACTTTAAGAAACGAAAGAGTTAGAAAGACTTTGATGAAGGAAATCGCTGATATTTTGCAAAAAGATATTAGAGATAAAAGGATTTCTGGTGTTGTTTCTATTTTAGATGTAGAAGTTTCTCATGATAATTCTTTTGCAAAAGTTTATTATTCAGTTTTTGGTAATGATGAACAAAAAGAAAAAACAAAAGAGGCAATTGAACAACACACTCCTCAAATAAGATATGAAATAGGTAAAAGAGTGCGTTTGCGTTTAACTCCAGAACTAAGATTTATCTATGATGATTCTATTGAAAGAGGAACTCGTGTTACTGAACTTATTAACAAGATTTCTCGTGGAGAAATATAGTTTTTATGTTCGGTTTTTTAAATGTTGATAAGCCTGTTGGAATTACATCTCATGATGTCGTTTCAAAGCTTCGTCGTGTTTTAAAAATAAAACAAATTGGTCATACAGGGACTTTAGATCCTTTTGCAAGTGGAGTTTTGCCTATCGCAATCGGTAAGGCTACAAGGTTGATTGAATATTTATCTGATGATAAGGCTTATATTGCAACTGTAAAATTTGGTGTTGAAACAGATACTTATGATATAGAAGGGCAAGTTTTATTTACTTCGGATAAAAAAGTTTTGGAAGATGAAATAAAAAATGCTTTGAAATTTTTTGAAGGTGAAATTGAACAAATTCCTCCAATTTATTCTGCGATAAAAGTCAAAGGTAAAAAATTGTATGAATATGCAAGAGCTGGCGAAGAAGTAAAATTAGAGCCAAGAAAAGTGGTTATTAATAAAATTGAATTAAAAAATTTTGATTTTGAAAATCAAGTTGCTCAGGTTTATGTTGAATGTTCAAAAGGTACGTATATCCGTTCAATTGCTCATGATTTAGGAGAAAAACTTTCTTGTGGCGGTCATTTAACAGAATTAAAAAGAGTAAAAGCAGGTAAGTTTTTTATAGAAAATTCTATTGCATTAGATGATATAACATTAGAAAATGCAGAAAATTTTTTGATAAATCCAAATGATGTAATTGAACTTTTTAAAATGGATTTGAGCGAAGAAGAAAATATAAAAATTTCTCATGGTCAATTTTTGCGAAACAGAACTTCTTTAAAAGAAGATGAAAATTTGATTTTATTATATAATGGAAACATTAAATCTATTGCTTGTATATCAGGTGATAAAATAAAAGTTAAGAAAGTGTTTTAGTTATGAAAAAATTTTTAAGTATTATATTTTTGGTATTTTTGCTTGTTCAAGCTCAAGCAAACGCTGAAGATTGTTATTCAAAATATTGTCCAGTCGCACCTTATCCAGTTTCATCAAATGGTGTTCAAAATCTTCAAAAATATACAGGAATAAATTTTATTTCTCGTCATATTGCTCAAAGCATTATTAAAAGCCAATTGAAGAAAGAAACAAAAGGTAAATATAAAGTTAATATGGCTCTTTATGGTACAAAAGATTTGATGAATGGTAAATTTAAATCTTTGCATTTTGTGGGTACTGGATTGAATGCAGATGGTATTTATATTTCAAAATTAGAAGCAAAAACTTTATGTGATTTTAATTCAGTTGAATTGAATAAAAATACATTAAAATTCAGAGAAAATATGGCTATGAGTTTTAATATGGAAATCACAAGTGAAGATTTACAAAAAACTGTAAAATCAAGTGGCTATATTGATATGTTGAATAAAATTAATTTATCAAGTTTTGGGATAACTTTTTTCAAGTTAAGTTCTGCTAATGTATATATACAAAATAGCAAAATTTATTTTGTTGTAAATGTTACAACTCCGCTATCATCAAGAGCAATTCCAATTAAATTGTCATCAGATGTAAAAGTTTCTGATGGTAAAATTGTTTTGACTCAAGTTGATTTTGCAAATAGAATTAAAATAATTGATTTGAATGAATTAACAACTTTGTTAAACTATTTAAATCCTTTGACTTTTACAACAAATATATTAGATAATAAAACATCAAAGATTAAAATTGATTCTGTAAATATTGTTGGTACAAAAATATGTATTGATGGATATATTTATATTCCAAAAAATACGGTAACAAAAGGATAGACTATGAATAATTGGCAAAAATTTGGATTAGGCAGCTTAATAGTTTTAACTCTTGGTTATATAAAAATGGCATATTTCCCAAGTTTTAGTTTTGTGCATAGTAATATGATTCCTTCTATATCAAAGGATACAGAAGTAGAAGAAAAAACTTCGGAAGAAGAAAAGATAGAAGAAGTTGAAAAGAAACCTCAAAAAGAGGCAGTATTGGTTTATTTTATCGGACAAAATAAAAATCAAGAAGAAGTATATAAAATTGTAAAAAGAGAATACGAACCAAGTGAAACAACTTCAAAGGTTAAATTTGCAGTAAAGAATTTGTTGAGAGGTCCAAATATTTCTGAACAAAAAAGTGGTATCTATTCAGAAATTCCTCATAGTACAAAATTGATTTCTATTGAAGAAACACCTACAAAGGTTGTCATAAATCTAAGTTCAGATTTTGAACAAGGTGGTGGAACTGACGGACTTTATAAACGTTTGTATCAATTAATAAAAACAGTGAACAAAAATACAAATCTTGATGTATATTTGAAAATAAACGGAAGAATAGCAGAAGTAATTGGTGGTGAAGGTATAATGATTACTCAACCATTAAATGCAAAGTCTTTAGGTGAATAATGGAAAAAGATATAGAATATTATTTGAATTTAGATTGGACTTTAATCGAAGGTGAAGATTTGGATTTTAATGGAAATCCTTATCATTATATTGAAATAAAAGAAATTCCTTCTTTTGCATTTTGTGCAAAAACAGCAGAAAAAGCTCGTGAAAATTATAAAAAGCAATTAAGATTATCTTTGATGTTGATGTTAGAAGACGGAGAAGAGATTATAGAACCTGGTGAGGACGATGACAATGATATAGATTGGGAAAGTGCTTGTCCAGGCGGAGATGACTAGATAGATTTAGGGGAGTGTATATGGAAAAGAATAATTTGCCAATAGTAAATTTAATTTCAAAACCTGATAATATGTTGAAAACAGTTTATACTGCTTGCAGAACTTGTTATAGTGCAGATTATCCTATCAATATTTATGAAAGCACTGACGATGAAGAAAAAATGTTGAAATTAATAAGTAGGGTTATTTCTTCTGGTCATTATTCAACTATTGAACATATACAAATCAGTTTTGCTATTGCAAATGTTTCTCGTGCTTGTACTCACCAATTAGTAAGACACAGACACATGTCTTTTTCTCAAAAATCTCAAAGATATGTTAAAGAAAAAGGTCAATTTGATTTTATAATTCCTCCTACAATTGAAAAAAATGAAGAATTGAAAAAGAAATTTGTAGATTTTATGGGTGAAATTTCTCAAAAATATCTTGAATTTACAGAAGCAGGAATTCCAGCAGAAGATGCAAGAGCCGTTTTGCCAAATGCAACAGCTTCTTCAATGGTTGCAAGTCTAAATCTTCGTGAAATGATTCACCTTGCAAATTTAAGATTATGCACAAGAGCGCAATTTGAAATAAGAATGTTAGTAAAAGCTATGTGTGATGAATTAATTAAAGCAGAACCATGGTTGAAAGATTATCTTGTTCCAAAATGTGAAAGTTTAGGTTTTTGTGACGAAGATAAATCTTGCGGAAGAAAACAAACAAAAGCAGAATTGTTGAATAAATAATTTATTATTCAAACATATTTTTATATTGTTATCACAAAATTTTAATCTTCTTTTAGGTTTTTGAAGTGGTGTTTTAGGTATAGTGCAAACAAAACTACACAAGCAACAATAACTACTGCATCAAATTTGTGCAAATAATGTTTTAAAATTTCTGTATGTTGTCCTAGTTTTATTCCAACATATACAAGTGGATAACTCCAAATTAGTGAACCTAAAAATGTGTATAAAGTAAACTGCCAAATGTTTGCTTTTAAAATTCCTGCAGGAAGTGAGATAAATGTTCTTACAACAGGCAACATACGGCAAATAAAGAAAGAAAGATTACCGTATTTTTCTTGCCATTTATCAGCCATTTCTAAATCTTTTTTTGATACGAAAAACCATTTTCCATATTTTTCAATGAAAGGTCGTCCGCCAAAATATCCGATGTAATATGATGGAATTGACCCGATAATACAACCGATAGCACCAAATATAGCAGCTTCGTGGATAGAAAATTCCCCTTTGCTTACTAAGTATCCTGCAAAAGGTAAAATGGCTTCTGACGGAAGTGGTATATTACAAGATTCTATTGCCATCAAAAGAGCTACCCCAAAAGGTCCAAGTGCTGATACTATATTTTCTATAAACGCAATAATTGGTGCTAATATTTGGTCTAACATTTTCTTTTTTCTTTCTTTTTCTTCTATTTTTCCACTAAATCGATTATACAATAAATATAATTCCATTGTATAATTATCTTGATTTTTAGGTTAAAAGGGTTTAATAATGTCAGAAAAAGATACAATTAAATATAAATTAGAGCAAAGAGAGATTGATAATTTATCAGAATTTGCTTGTAAAAGTAGATTTACAAAAGGTAGAAAAACACCTGTTGCAAACTGCGATATTAGAACAGAATTTCAACGTGATAGAGATAGAATTATTCATTCAAAAGCTTTTAGAAGATTGAAACATAAAACACAAGTGTTTTTATCACCTTATGATGACCATTTTAGAACCCGTTTAACACATACTTTGGAAGTTTCTCAAATCGCAAGAACTTTATCAAGAGCATTGGATTTGAATGAAGATTTGACAGAAGCAATTTGTTTAGGACACGATTTGGGTCACACTCCTTTTGGACATTGTGGCGAAGGTGTGTTGAACGAATTAATGGATAATGGGTTTAAACATAATGAACAAAGTGTGAGAGTGGTTGAAGTTTTGGAAAACTTAAACCTTTGCAAAGAAACAGTTGATGGTATTTTAACTCATTCTTGGGGTTTAAAACCGATTACTTTAGAAGGTCAAGTTGTTCAACTTGCCGACAAAATTGCATATATAAACCACGACATTGATGATTCTATAAGAGCAGAAATTATCGCAGAAGAAGATTTGCCAAAAGAGTGTATAAAATATTTTTCTTCTAATAAAAACAAACGTTTAACTAAAATGATTACTGAAATTATAAATAATTCGATTGGAAAAGATAAAGTTTCAATGTCAGAAGAAGCGTGGGGTTATACAACAGAATTGAGAACTTGGATGTTCCAAAATGTTTATGTTGATTCTCCTGCAAAATTGGAAGAAGGAAAAGCAAGAAATATTGTAAAAGCCTTGTTTGATTTTTATGTAGAATTGCTTTTAAAAAATTGTGATGAAAAACAAGCAAAAAGAGCCGTATGCGATTATATTTCAGGCATGACTGATCAGTATGCTATTCAAAAATATACTCAACATTTTGTGCCAACTCCAATGATTACAAAAACGTCTGATGCGTATTTGTATAAATTGATAAGCACTGCAAATGATTAGTTTCTATCTGTTAAAATTTTCAGGGTGATTAGATTGAGAAAGAATAATCTCTTGATATTCGTTCTTATCTATGTTTACACCCATATTTTTGGTGCTGATAGTAAATTTTTTCTTTTTGTTTTTTTGTGGTTTGTTTTTGTTTTCCATAGTCTTAATCTTTTTTGTGGTTTTTTATGTGCATAAATGCCATTGCATAAGTAGATGCAACATTGGCAGATTGGTTAAACATTTCATTTGATTTTTGAGAGTTGTTGTATTCTTTTTGAAGCTCAATATATCTTTTTGTGAATGTTTCAGCTTCTGTTTGTTTGATAACATCATCTCCAGCTTGTTGTTTTAGTTCTGAAACTTTGTTTTTTATGTTTTCTAAAATCTTTTCTAATGAGTCATTTACACCATTTTTTATATTCATTTCATTTGCAAGTTTTACTGCACTGATTTTTGTACTTATTGGCTCTTTTGGTTCTTGTTCTTGCGGTTGTTCTGTTGGAGTTGCTGCAAGTTTTAATGGAACTGGGTTTAGTACAACTTTTGAGTTTGATGTTTCTTGTGGCTGAATTTGTGATAATTGAGCAGAAAGTGTTGCTTTTAGTATTTTTAATTCTTTTAATTTTTTATCTGCTTCAGCATCATTTTGAACTTTTAAAGGGTTAATACCATTTTCTAAAAGTTCTTTCTTTTTGGCTTCTGAAAGTTGAGAATTGTTATTTGATGTATTTTGGTTTGTTGAATCAGACATTTTCAAATTCCATTATCACTATAAGTATTTATATTATAACTCAATTTGTCATAGAAATTAATAGGTTAAATTTTTCGTTATCTTTTTGTTATTGGTTAGTTAGCTAGTTGTAATATTGCAAAGATAATTTAAAGTTAAATTGGTTAGATAAAAAAGGAGATATTTCATGAGAAAGTTTATTGTTAATTTTGGTGGAACTTTTGTTGATATTATGGCTATTGTAACTATTATTGCTTTGATTTTTACGACAATAAAAGTAATTGTTGCACAAGGTATTATGGCAGGACTTGGTGTTTTATGGGCAGGACTTATAAGTTTTATTTTTGTCTTTTATTTAATTTATTTGGTTATGTCTATCAACGAAAAAATATCTGATAATACTTCAACTTTAGGAAAATATTAGATAAAGGATAATAAAAAATAAGCCCTCTATCGCAGATAGAGGGCTTATTTAAAAAGTTGAAAATTATTTTAGCATTGCCATATTGTATGCTGCAAGTCCTTGTAATGCTCCTGTTAGCATGTTTTGAGAAGTTTTCTTTCTTTGGTATTCGCTATTTAATGTTTCATATCTGTATTGAAAACTTGCTGCTTTTGCTTTTTCGTTTTCATCAGCAGGGTTTTGATTTTTTATGTCTTGAATTTTTATTTTAATATCTTCTAAAACTTTTTCTATATCAAGTTTGTAACCAACAGAAACGCCAGTATCAGATGCAAGTTCTTTTACGTTGTTGATTAACAAAGACATTGAACCGTCTTGTTGTTGCTGAGTTGGTTGAGCTTGTTGAAGTTGAGATGTTTGATTTGTTTGTTGATTTTGTTGAGCAGATTCAACTTCTTTTAATTTTTTTTGACCTTCGTTTTCTGTTTTAATGTCTTTTGTATCTATGCCATAAGATTCTAATTTTTTCTTTGTTTCTTCAGTTAAAGGTTGAGAAATTGCACCAACGCCTTGCACTGGAGAAGCAGAATTTATTGAACTGATACCACTTAAAAAATCTGACATTACCTAACTCTTTATTTACACATCCTCTATGTAAATAAAGTGTTTTTTTAAGGTTGAAATTCAAAAAATGAAAAAAGTTTTACATTTGTTACAATGCTTGATTATTCTTCAATAGTGTATGAAGAAGAACCAACCATCATTTCATCATCTTTTGTTGCCATTTCAAGTAAAATGTATGTCATATAAGCACCAAGTGCAACTGCTTTTGGATCGAGTTCTGTATTGTTTGCAGCTTCAATGATTGCTGTATTTATTTCAGGATTTTCGTCTTTTATATAATGTATCATTTTCTTTCGCCAGCCAGAAACATCTTGAAATATTTCGGCAAAAGCTAAAGATGAGTGTTCTTCTGTTATTAATGGTAACATATATATTCCTTTGATAAATTTTTGTATATTTAAAATTATATAATTAATTTGAATTTTTTTCTATAATATTAAGTTATTTTAATACGTTTGAGTTTCTTATTGATAGTCGTTAAAATAGATTTATTATGACAGATGAAATTAATAAAAAAGTAATAAATATTTTTTGTAAATATAACGCAAATGCTCCTAAAGCTGATGAGGAGATGGAAGAACCTGTTAAATATTTTGCAGGGTTTGATTATGTAAAACTTAAAAGAGATAATAATGGTCGTGCATTTAAAGAAGATAAACTTCTTGAATATGCTCAAACTTGTCATTATATAGTTAGAGTTATGAGAAAAGTAAATGGCGAAGTTTGTTTATACAATTATGACGTGCCAAATGATAAGTTGTTCAAATTTATAAAATCTTTTGAAAACAATACTCTAAATGGAGTTATTATCGAAATTGATAAATATTTTCCAGAAGGTTTGGCATAGAACTTTGATTTGTGTTTAAACTTGTTATTTCAAGTTTTATTTTTTTCTATTATTATAAAGATATGACTAATTTTTTTAAAGAATATCATGAACTTTTGCATAATTGTAATAAGCCATACCAGTATGTTGGTGGCGAATTTTTGTCAGAAAATAAATCTTTTGATGATGCAAAAGTGAGAGTTGCATTTTGTTTTCCTGATAAATATGAAATCGGAATTAGCAATTTGGGTGTCAGAATTTTGTATGGCTGTGTAAATCGTTGTGATGATTATATGGCAGATAGAGTATATGCTCCAGAAGCTGATTTTAAAGACGCTTTGATAAAACAAGGAAAACTTTTATATACACTAGAATCTAAAAAACCTGTAAAAGATTTTGATATTGTATCTATGTCATTACAATATGAACTTGCATATCCTACATTTTTAAAAATGCTTGAAATGTCAGGAATTGCTATAAAATCAGAAGATAGAAAAGACGGCGATTCTATTGTTATTGCAGGTGGTCCATGTGCTTATAACCCTTTGCCAGTCGCTGATTTTGTTGATGTTTTTGTAATTGGCGATGGTGAAGATGCATTAGTAGAAATTTGTGATGTTGTAAAAGATGCGAAAGCTCAAAATTTATCAAGAAAACAAACTCTTGAAAATTTGGCAAAATTAGAAGGTCTTTATGTTCCTTTAGTTCATACTCACGGCGAAAAAATAAAAAAACGTATTGTTCAAATTGGGTATGATAATGCACAAAAAACTTATCCAATACCATTTTCATCTTCAGTTCATGATAGAGCAACGGTAGAAATAAGACGTGGTTGCGGAAGAATGTGCAGATTCTGTCAACCCGGACATGTTACACTTCCTGTCAGAGAAAGAAGTGCCGAAGATATCATAAAAATTTCAAAAGAATTGGTGCAAAATACAGGATATGACGAATATTCTTTGCTTTCTCTATCTTCTAATGATTATGAAAATATAAAAGATGTTATAAAAGAACTTGCAGTTGATTTTGATAAGAAAAAAGTTTCTGTTGCGCTTCCAAGTCAAAGAATTGATGGGTTTAATTTAGAACTTGCAGAACTTACTCAACGTGTTAGAAAATCAACAATAACACTTGCTCCAGAGGCAGGTAGTCAAAGACTTCGTGATGTAGTAAGAAAAAATATTACAAGAGAGCAAATTATAGATGTTGCTTTGACTTTGTATGAAAATGGTTGGTCAAAATTTAAATTTTATTTTATCATCGGACTTCCAACAGAAACTTATGAAGATATTGATGAAATGGCAAAATTGCTTGAAGAAATACGCTACAAATCACGATATATAAAAAAGACAAAAGGTTTATCTCATTCGCTTGATGTTGTCTGTACTCTTTCAATTTTTGTTCCAAAACCTTTTACTCCGTTCCAATGGGTTGGACAAGTTGATGTTGAAGAAATTGGCAAAAGAATTAGTTATTTGAGAGAAAAAACAAAACATATAAAAGGTTTACGCATAAATTATCACGAAAGTCCAGTTTCTCAAATTGAAGCTGTGCTTACAAGAGGTGATAGAAGTTTGTGCAAGTATATTGAAGCTTTGTATAAAAAAGGTTGTTATTTAGATGCTTGGGGTGAATATTTTAACGAAGAAATCTGGCATGAAACAGCAAAAGAAATGGGAATTTCTTTGTCAGAATTAGCACAAAAAGAATATTCAACAGAAGAAGTTTTACCTTGGGAAATAATTGAAACAGGGCTTGATAAGTCTTGGTTGATTTCTGAATATAATGATGCTTTGAATAGTAAAACAAATCCTTCTTGTCAAACAGGTTGCGTGAATTGTGGTGTTTGCAAAAATTTAAAAACGCAAAAAGTAATGGCAAAAAGATATATTACAGATGCAAAAATTGAGCCTGTAAAAAAAGACGAACATCAAAAAAATATTATTAATTTCAAATATAGAATTAAACATACAAAATATGGGATTTTGAGATATTTTTCACATCTTGATTGGCAAAATACATTTTTAAAAGCACTTGCAAGAACAGGACTTCCAATAGCATTTTCTCAAGGTTTTAACCCAACAATGAAAGTGTCTTTGGGTGTAGCGCTTCCTTTGTTTTTGGAAAGTGATTGCGAAATGGCTGATATTGAACTTACAGAGCAAATGGATGCACAAGAAGTTAAACTAAAGTTAGAGTCTGTTGTTCCTGAAGGATGTAAAATTTTGGAAGTTAAACAAATTGAAAGAAGTGTCAAAGCTATTGATAATATTGCTTGTTGGGCTGAATATAGAGTAAAACTTTTTGATGATGCTCTTCACAATTTTGATAGTTTATTATATAATGTGAACAAAGTTTTATCTTCTGATGAAATATTAATGACGAAGAAAAACAAAAAAGGTCTTTTGAAAACAACAAACGTAAAACAATCAATAAAATCTTATGATTTTAAGGATGAAAGTTTGTTCATAGTTTTAAAAAGCGGTCAAGGAAGTGAAATTCCGTCTGTCAGAGCTGATGATTTAATGAAAATCATTGTTCCTGACATGTTATTAGACATCAAACG
>JAZLGV010000115.1:0-17020 GCA_045616505.1 Candidatus Gastranaerophilaceae bacterium
ATTTTTTTTGATAAAAGAACTTCAAAACCTAATTCTTTTAAAATATTTGCTGATTGATTTGCGAAGTCGTGAGCTTTGTTTCTTGGGTCATAACCAATTAAAATCTTTTTTTCTTTAAAGTTTTCAATAATATATTTTGCAATAGCTTTTGTAACTGTTTCAACGTTTTCTTCGTTAAAATCTTTTCCAACTATTGCTCTCCATCCGTCTGTTCCAAATTTAATGTTTGCCATATACTTAACCTTTTTGTAAAATGTAAGAATAACATAGTTATATTACAAAAAGCATGGAGTTTTTTCAAATGTCAATTTTTGAACAAGTTAGACATATAGCATATTTAGGACCAGGTGGTTCTTATACTGAAATGGCAAAAGATATTTTTTCTGAAAAATATAATTTCGGATATATGTCACAAAATCCTATGCGTACAATAAAAGAAGTTTTAGATTTTGTTAATGAAAATCCAAATACTCTAGGTGTTGTTCCTGTTGAAAATTCTGTTGAAGGAACAGTTAGAGAAACTTTGGATAATATTATTAAAACAAATGATAATATTCGATTTTTATCAGAAAATATAATTCCAGTTAAACATTGTTTGATTTCAAGAACAACAGAGATTTATAGTATTTCTGGTGTTATCGCTCATCCAAAAGCAATTTCTCAATGTCAAACTTTTTTGAAAGCTCAATTTCCTTATCATTTAGAGCTTATAGAAGTTACAAATACTGATGAAGCGGCAAAAAAACTTCAAAATTTAAACTTAACTTATGCTGCAATAGGAACAGAAAAAACAGCGCAAGATTATAATTTGAATATTTTGAAAGATAATATTAATGATGATGTTGATAACAAAACAAGATTTGCTCTTGTTGGTAATATTGATATGCCAAAAACAGAAAACGATTTTACAACAATTGCATTTTCACTTCATCATAAAACAGGTGCTTTGCTTGAAGTATTGCAAGTTTTTCAAAAATATTCAATAAATATTATTGCGATTGATTCACGTCCAGGAAGAATAGAACAAGATGACTATACTTTATTTGTGAATTTTAAAGGTAATATTTCGGATGAAATTATTTCAAAATTATATAAAGAAATAGAAGAAATAACACCATATATAAGATTAGTCGGTTCTTTTGAAAGATTTTAAAAAATAAATTGATAAAAAGTTGCAAAAAAAAGAGATGTTAAATCAACATCTCTTTTTTAATTATTTTAATTTACAACTATTTATTAGCTGCTTTTAATCTTGCCATAGCTCTTGCCATTGAAAGTTCTGCTCTTGTTGCATCAAGTTCTTTGTCTTTTTTTTCTAATCTTTCTAATGCACGTTTTTTTGCTTCTTTTGCTCTTTCAACGTCAATTTCTTCCGCAAGTTCAGCTGTTTGAGTTAAAATGATTGCATCATTATCTTTAAGTTGAAATATACCGCCCATTACAGTAAAAGTAGAAGGTTTACCATCTTTTATAACCTTTGTTACTCCAATTTCTAATGGAGTCATGAAAGGTATGTGGTTTGGCAAAACACCAAATTCACCGTTTGAACCTTTTGAATATATTTCATCAACATCTGAATCAAAAACAGTTTTTTCATGAGTTGTGATTTTTAAATGTAATTTATTTGACATTTTTATCCTTTATCCTATAGAGTTTTAGCTTTTTCAACAGCTTCTTCTATTGTACCAACCATATAGAAGGCTTGTTCTGGCAAGTCATCGTGTTTACCTTCGATGATTTCTTTAAATCCTCTGATAGAATCTTCAAGTTTTACATATTTACCTGCGATACCAGAGAATTTTTCAGCAACGAAGAATGGTTGTGATAAGAATTTTTGAATTTTTCTTGCTCTGTTTACTGTTTCTTTATCTTCTTCAGAAAGTTCATCCATACCCAAGATAGCAATAATATCTTGAAGTTCTTTATATTTTTGCAAGATACCAAGAACTTGTTTTGTAGTATTATAGTGTTCTTCACCAATGATGTGTGGATCAAGAACTCTTGAGTTTGAAGCAAGAGGATCAACAGCTGGATAAATACCTAATGATGCGATTTGTCTTGAAAGAACTGTAGAAGCATCAAGGTGAGAGAAAGTAGTTGCTGGAGCTGGGTCAGTCAAGTCATCAGCAGGTACATAAATTGCTTGAACTGATGTGATAGAACCATCTTTTGTAGATGTAATTCTTTCTTGAAGTTCACCCATTTCAGTAGCAAGTGTTGGTTGATAACCAACGGCTGATGGCATACGTCCTAGCAAAGCTGATACTTCAGAACCAGCTTGTGTAAATCTGAAGATGTTATCAATGAATAACAATACGTCTTGTTTAGAGAAATCTCTGAAATATTCTGCAGCTGTAAGAGCTGAAAGACCAACTCTCATACGAGCTCCAGGTGGTTCGTTCATTTGACCGTAAATCAAGGCAACTTTGTCGATAACTTCTGATTCAATCATTTCGTTGTAAAGGTCGTTACCTTCACGAGTTCTTTCTCCAACACCACCGAATACAGATACACCAGAGTGTTCAAGAGCGATGTTGTGGATAAGTTCCATAATCAAAACTGTTTTACCAACACCAGCACCACCGAACAAACCGATTTTACCACCTTTTTGGTATGGTTGAAGTAAGTCGATTGCTTTAATACCAGTTTCTAAAATTTCTACATTCGTATTTTGATCTACAAGTGCTGGAGATGGTCTGTGAATTGGTAAGTATTCTGTTGTTTCAACAGGTCCTTTGTTATCTACAGGTTCTCCAATTACGTTAAGAATTCTTCCTAAAATTGGTTTTCCTACTGGGATTTTGATAGAGTCTTGAGTGTTAATAACTTTCATTCCTCTTTTTAATCCGTCAGTAGATGACATAGCAACGGTTCTTACTTTGTTTGAACCAAGCATTTGTTGTACTTCTGCAACAATAACTGTGCCGTCTTCTTTTTCTATTTTAAGTGCGTTGTAAATTTCAGGTAAGTTACCACTTTGAAATTCCACGTCAATAACAGGTCCGATAATCTGTGTAATCAAACCTTCGTTTTCTACTAATGTTTCCATGCTAAACCCTCATTAACCATTATTCTTATTAATGATACTACAAAAATTTATTTTTTCAATTAATAATTCGTATGAAATTTAAAAATTTTATTATACGACATTTAGCGACTCTGACATTACTCTTTTTGTAATGTTATCATCAGGTAAGTCGTTGCCTTTTGCTATATCTTTTGGATTTACGTTTTTAATCCAAATGTTTTTAATTTTTTCATTTGCATACTTTTTAGATTTTTCAATAATGAAATCTTCTATTTCTTCTTTGCTTTTGCCGTTATATCCTTCTAAATTAGCAAATTCTAACACTTTTTTCATGTTGTCTTGCAAAATGTAAGATAAACTTTTGAAAGATTTTTTGTTTTCTGTTTTTTGAGTTTCTCCTGCTAAAATGGCATGACCTTTAGAATTTGCAGTAACTTCTTCGTTTACAAAACCTTCGCCAAGAAGTTTTTTTGCGTTTTCTTCTCCGATTTCAGGAATTATATCTTTAATGACTTTTTCTGAAAGTTTGTAACCTTGGAAATAATTTGTTACATCAAGCGGTTCAAGTTTGTAAGATTGATCAAATTTGAAGTTTGCGTTGAAGTTTTTGTTTGGATTAAGTGGAATATCAATGTTTTCAACACCATGTCCACCATTTTGGAAAATCAAAACTTCTCTCAATGTCAAAGGAACGCTTTTATCTTTTCTGTGTTCAGAAAGATAATATAAGCAGTATTTCAATACATCAACAGTTCCGTTTACGTCTGCAAGTGCATCGTGTGCATTTTCCATTTCTTTACAGAATAACCATTGATATTGTTGTCCAAGTTTTTTCTTAGCACCTAAAAATGGGTGTATTCTTTGAATTAGAATAAATGGGTCTAAAACTTTTGCCATTTGTTTTTCTTTCAAAGTATTAGAATCTTTTGCTGTTGTGTTGAAATCTCTTATTTCTTTGTTCAACAAAGGAACATCAAATTTTGAGTTGTACGCAACAATTACACCATTTTCTTTATTCAAAGTTTTGTCTAAGAAAGTTGTAATATATTCTTGAATTGTTGGAGAATCTTTAACCATGTCATCAGTAATTCCATTAACAGAAGAGGCTTCTAGTGGAATTGGAATTTCTGGGTTGATTAATTGATTTACGTGTTCGTTTTCAACAATTTTACCGTTTCTTATTTGAGATGTTGCAATTTGAACAATTTTATCAGCTTTCGGATTTGTACCTGTTGTTTCTGTATCAAATACAACTGCATTTAAAGTCAAATTACCATCTTTGTCTGTAATTGGGATATCAAGAGATTTTCCAAAACGTTCGTTGTATAAAAATTCTAAATTTTTAGCAAATTGTTCTTTTGCGTTTTCAGAAGATAAAGTGTGAGAAACAGCTAGTGGAGAACGTCTGTTTTCTGGGTTGTAACGAGTTGTCCATTGTGTTCCGAATTCTGAACCTTCAGAATAACTTTCTGATAATGCCATTGAAAATCTATAAGCAGCGATTTCTGCCGCTGTTGCTGTAACGATATTTAAAGGTTCTTTTGCAAGTTTTTCAATACCAATTTTTGCAAAATCAATAAAGTTTTTGTCAGGAGTATAGATACCAAGACCTTGGTATTGTTTTCCTAAAACTTTTTGAATAACATTTGTTTCAAACCTCAAACCTTTAAAGGTTGGGGTATTAACAGGTAAATAATATACATTTGATAATTCGTTATTTTGTTTGTATTTAGGCATTATAGGATTTGACATAACTTTGTTTTGTTGTGTCGTAATATTTTGCCTTCTACCATTACTAATTGGGATAACTTTCATGTTCTATTAACCTTCTGTATTTAAATGTTTTATTGGAATAACCTTTTGTTTTAGTTCTTCATAATCAGATTTTGAGTAATTCCAATCTAATGTAAACTGTTTAACGAAATTTTTTGCTAGTGATGGAGATTCAAATGCAACCATCATTTCGTTGTTGCCTCTTTTGAATTTTGGTTTTGC
This sequence comes from Candidatus Gastranaerophilaceae bacterium, assembly GCA_045616505.1. Lineage (GTDB taxonomy): Bacteria > Cyanobacteriota > Vampirovibrionia > Gastranaerophilales > Gastranaerophilaceae > JAKSUT01. The sequence goes on from JAZLGV010000115.1 coordinate 5,024, forward strand.
ATTGTGGCGTTTTTTGATGATGTTGTAATAGCCAATTATTGTACGAAGTTCAGCCATCGCATCTTTATCATCATTTTTCTTAAATTCATAATCTTTGTCATTTGCAGTTACAAAATGTGCGTCTTTTTTGAATTTAAGTTTTACACCATCGATTTCAACTTCTGCTTCACCTTTGTTTTTCAACGCTGTGTATGCTTTTCTAAATTCACTTAATCTTGTTTTTAAGTCTTCATAAGCATTTTCATTGTTTGTCCAATCAAGTGAAGGGATATGAAGTTTTGATTCGTTTTGTTTTACTTGTTTTAATGAATCTTTGATTTTTTCATTAATTTCATCAACGGTAAGTGTGTAATCGTTTCTGAAACCTTTATCAAGATTTTGAGTTAAACCTTGTGTTGAAAGGTTTGTAGAACCTATAACTACATCTTTGTCATCAAAAATAGTACATTTCATGTGCATTCTTTGATGAGTTTGTTTGTCTGTTTTATAAATTCTTACATCAACACCGTTTTCAATCAATTCATCATAAGCATTTTCACAATAAGGGAATTCATCTAAAATAGATGGTTCTACGATAAATTGAGCATCAAGTTTTCCTGATTGAACGTTTTTGATTATTGTTTTAACAAGTTCTTTGTCTGTTAGAACGAAATTCATACTTCTGATTTTTGTTGCAGTATTGAATCTGTCCATTAAGTATTCTTTTGTTGTTTCTAATCCTTTTTCTCCAATTAGTTCGTATTCTTTAGGTCTTGTTTGTAAGATTTTGATTTTTGAATTTTCAATAGGATTAACATCTATTGTTTGAACTCGACCTTCTCTATATCTGTTTTTAGCTTCTGGAGTATCAAAATATTCTTTTAAAAGTCTGTTGTATTCAACATTTTCTTCTTTAATTTCTTTGTTGATACCGTTGTAATTAGTTTGGTCAGCTTCGTCTAGTGGACCTGCAATAAATTTAGTTTCACCAAGTCTTTGCCAAGCAAATTTTAAATCTGGAATGAATATTTCGTTTACTAAATTATCTACTTCAGAATTTTTTTTGTTTGGTAGTCTTTCTATTCTAACCATTGCGTCGTGGTTTGCAGCAGAGTGAGTACCCCAGTTCATACCACCTACGTAAGCAACTTTGTTATCAACAACAACAAGTTTTTTGTGGTTTAAAGTAGCACCTTGTTGTGCTGCTCTTGGGTAAGGAACAACATCTATGTTTTTGCTTTTCAAGAATTTTATCATATCTTGGTTTGCATAATGTCTTACGTTGTTTCCTTTTCCGTCAATATACCATTTATGAGCATCTAGTATAATTTGGATGTTCATATCAGGATTTTCTTCTTTTTTCTTAACTATTTCAAAAAGAAGTTGTTGTTGTTCTTTTGCACCAGCAGTGTTTTCTGCCCCATTTTTTGCCCAGTAATTTCCATCTACTGACATGTTTTGGAACTCGAACATTTCAACTAAAATTGATTCTTTTGCATTCTTGATGTCTTCCAATTGTTTTTTGAAAATTTGTTCGCCATCAATTAATGTTGTAACTTTTGAATTTCCAACTGTTGCGCTTTTGCTATCAACTGCTTTTGGTGTTGTTTTAATAGAATCTAGTTTTAAACTCATTGCCAAAAAAGCTGCTGTTGATAAGCCTGCTTTGTAAGCCTTTTTTTCAATTTCATCTGCAATTTCAAACGGAACTTTTGAAAGATTGAATAATTTTTCTCCAGATGCAGGTTTTATTGGGTTGGTAAATGGTTTCTTTGGTAATCTTGCGCCAAAGCTAAGTAATTGAAATTGAGACCCTTGTTTTGCATTGCTATGGTACGGTTGGACAGATAATGTATTATATGTCATTTTACACCCCACGCCTAGTAAAAGATATCACATATTATATTACATTCATAATAGTATATCAACCCAGCTCATTCAAATAGGTTACAAAACTAAACATGTTTTTATTTTTTATGCAAGTCCTTCTCTAACAGCTTTTACAGCGGCTTGAACTCTGTCGTTGACACACATTTTTTGTAAAATAGAACAAACATGAGCTTTTGCTGTATGAACACTTACGATAAGTTCTTTTGCAATTTCTGTATTGCTTTTTCCTGCTACAAGGTGTTTTAAAACTTCGTATTCTCTTTCTGTCAAAGGTACTCTACCAGACATTTTTGCTTTTGGTAAGAATGAAACATTTTCAGGTTTTGGAAAAGCATTTAGTACAATTTGTGCTACTTGAGGATCAATCCAACAAACATTAGCTGCTATATCTCTTACAACATCAGCAAGTTTTTGAGGGTCAATATCTTTTAAGCAGTAACCGTTTGCACCTGAGGCAAGTGTTGCAATAACTTCTTCCTCTTGATTGTGAGAGGTAAGTGCAATAATTTTGGTTTTATAATTTAATTCTTTAATCTTTATAATGGCTTCAATACCGTTCATTTCAGGTAAGCCCAAATCCATTAAGACAACATCCGGTTTGTATTTTTTTATGGCTTCAAGTCCTAAAATTGCGTTTTCACATTCTAAAATAACATTTATATCAGGATTAGAGTTTAAAGCGCATTTTAAACCTACTCTTGTAAGTTTGAAATCTTCAACGATGATAACTGTTATGACTTTGGTTTCTTCTTCTGATTTGTTTATTGTTGCTGTGTTTTCCATTTTTCTCTCCAATTTGTTTGTACCTCGTTTTTTATAGATACAAATATTGCAAAGAAGAGTTTTAAAAGGAATTACCCAAGCAGGCAATATCTTTCAGTTTTTACCATTAGTTTTGACATGAAGTATTTAAAAACATTTCACGAACAAGTTCGCAGTAAATGTCAAAATCTTCTTTACTGTCTTCAACAGATTTTACTAAATCTTTAATTTCAGAGATTACTCTCTCTTTACCCAAGTCGAACAACATTTTTACACACATCCTTAATTGTTTTGCATCCCTAACAATTACTTCTTCGGCATGTTTTATTTTTTTCTTTATGATTTTTAACGTTTTTGTAACAAAACTTAAAATTTGCAAAAAATAAAAAGATAAAATTTAAGTTTTTAATCTTGTTTATTTGAAAAATTTATATTAATATAAGAGGCATGCAAGATAATTTTAAATCAGGATTTGTCGCACTTTTGGGGCGACCAAATGTTGGAAAATCTACATTATTAAATCAGGTTTTAGGTCAGAAAATAGTTATTGCAACTGACAAAGCTCAAACTACCAGAAAAAGAATTAAAGGTATTTTGACGAATGAGCAGGGGCAAATAATTTTTGTTGATACTCCAGGGGTACATAAACCATTAAATAAATTCGGTGAATTTTTGGTAGATGAAGCGAAAGTTTCTTTGCCTGATTCTGATTTGATTTTGTTTTTGGTAGATGTATCTGAACCTGCAGGAAAAGGTGATAATTGGATTGTTCAAAACATGTTGCAAGAAACTAAAACACAAATTGTATTGGTTTTGAATAAATCAGATAAAATTAAAAATGAAGAAAAATATCAAGCTAATGTTCAATCATATTTAGATTTGTTTGGAGAAAACAAACCTGAAATAATTTCTATTTCTGCAAAAACAGGTAAAAATAAAGAAGAATTAATTTCAAAAATATTTGAAAAATTACCTGTAGGAATAATGTTTTATCCAGAAGATGTTGTAACAGAAGAATCTATGCGAGATGTTGCACAAGAGATTATAAGAGAAAAGATTTTGTTGAATACAAAAGAAGAAATTCCTCATTGTGTAGCTGTTTTAGTTGAAAAATATGAAGAAAAAGAAGAAATAGATAGAATTTTTGCATCAATATTTTGTGAAACCAAAAGTCAAAAAGGAATTTTGATAGGCAAAGGGGGTTCAATGCTTAAAAAAATTGGTACAGATGCAAGAATTGAACTTGAAAAAATAGTAGAAAAGAAAGTTTATTTAGAATTAAATGTAAAAATCGAAAAAGATTGGCGTAAGAACAAAAACGCACTAGAAAGATTTGGTTATGTAGAAAATTAAACTACGAAACCAAATCTTTTATGCTTGTATAAATATTTCGTTAAATATTTTTTAGAATTTCTAATAATAATGCTTGGAATTTTTCTTTTGCAGCGCTTGCAGATTCTATTACTTCGCTATGAGTAAGAGGATTTTTTGTAATACCTGCTGCATAGTTTGTAAGACAGCTTATGCCCAAAACATTTATTCCGCAGTAATTTGCAACAATAGCTTCAGGAACAGTGGACATACCAACGGCATCTGCACCTAATGTTCTTAACATTTTTACTTCTGTTGGAGTTTCATAACTTGGACCAGTGCAAGCTGCATAAACACCTTTTTGAACTTTGATTTTTAGGTTTTTAGCGCATTTTTCAGCAAGTTCAACCAAATGTTTTTTATAAACTTCTGTCATATCAGGAAATCTTGTTCCAAGTTCATCGTCATTTGGCCCAATAAGTGGATTTGTACCAAGTAAATTTATATGGTCTGTGATAATCATTAAATCTGATGGTTTGAATTCTTTATTAACTGCACCAGCTGCGTTAGTTAAAATGATGCTTTTTACTCCAAGTTTTTTCATAACTTTTATTGGATAAACAACAGTTTGTATTGAATGACCTTCATAATAGTGGTATCTGCCTTGCATGAAAACAAATTTTTTGCCTTCAATTTCTACAAAAACAAGTTTTCCGGCATGACCTTTTACTGTTGATTGTTTGAAATTTGGAATTTCAGAGTATGGTATTGAAATGGAGTCGTAGTTATCAACGAAATCACCAAGTCCAGAGCCTAAAATTACACAAAATTCAGGTTTAAAATTGTTTGTTTTTTCATTAATAAATTTGATAGTTTCTTGCATTTTCACACCCCTATTTAAACACTAAAAAACCACACATAATTATAGAAATTTTATGTGTGGTTTTTAAATAAATTAACCTACTAAACCGTTATCATCTGTTTCAGATGCTTTTACCATAATAGCATGTTCAACAGGATTTTCTTTTTTGTATGAAGATTCGTGGTATTCTTCAAAACCAAAATCTTCACGAGATTTTTTTGCTTGAGTTTCATCAACAAGTTTTTTTGCTAATTCAGCAATTTCATATACTAATTTGTATCTGTTTTCAGTATTTTCGTTTAAATCCCATGCGATTTTAATAATTTGATCCATTTTTTCCCTTTCTTGCTATTTAATTTTTGGGCCTTTCTTTTACATTACAACATAAAAAAATTTCATGCAAGACCAAATTTTGTTTTTTTGTTATAATAGATTTTAATATGAGAAGGCATTTATTTTGGATTTTTGAAGTTTTCTTTTGGTTATTAGTATTAGTAGCTATTTCTGGTGTCTTCATGTTTTGCGAATACCAATATAAAAAGAAGATTAATTCGTATCAAGTTTTTTTGCCAGATGTTGATGGGTTAATAAAAGGTTCTCCTGTCAGAATGTTGGGTATAAACATTGGTTATGTTAGTCAAATTCATATTGTAAATGATGAAGTTTATGTAAAATTTTTAGTTACTAAACCAAATGTAAAAATTCCGAAAGGTTCAGTTGTTACTGTTGAGTTTACAGGGCTTGGTGGTTCAAAGTCTTTAGAAATTTATGAACCGAATGTTTTATCAAAGACAGATTCTCATTATATTGTTACTCAATCACCAAAGAGAATAAGCCAATCTTTTGGGCTTTTGGATGAAATGTTTAAGAATTTTGGTGAGATTACATATACGATTTCTAATTTTATGTCTCAAATGGGATTTATTAAATCAAAATCAAACAATACACATTTTACTGAAAAATCTATAGAAAAATTACTTGATTTATCTGACGATTGGTTAGATAAGACATCTTCAAAATATAATTTAACTAAAGAAAAATATTCGCATATAATAGAAAAAGAAAATACAAAAAATAATAATGTACGAGAAGAAAATAAAGGTCAAATATTTGAATAATTGAGGGTAATAAAATGTCATCTAATGTTCTTGAAAAATTAAATATGGAAAAAATTAATCTAGTAGAAAACCCTGTGGTTTTGCAAAATTTATGTGTAATGAGAGATAAAAATACAGATTCTCAGGGAGTAAGATCGGCGATAAGAACTATTACTAGAATATTGATGTATGAAGTTTCTAAAATGCTTCCATTGGTAGAAAAAGAAATTGAAACACCGATAACAAAATTCAATGCAAGAATAATTGACCCTAATAAAAAAATTATTATTTCTCCGATTTTGCGTGCAGGTCTTATTTTTACAGATAGTGCGATTGATATTTTGCCACAGGCATGTGTCAGACATATTGGCATGTATCGTGATGAAAAAACATTAAAACCTGTTTGGTATTACAATAAAATTCCTATGGTTGCAGAAAATCCAGAAAATACTTTTGTAATCATTACCGACCCAATGCTTGCAACAGGAAATTCAATGAAAGAAGCTATTAAGTTATATTCTCAAAAGAATATTCCAATGGAAAATATAAAAGCGGTATGTATTTTATCAGCTCCAGAAGGACTTTATCATATTCAAAAAGATTTTCCAGATGTAGAAATTTTTACAACAGCGATAGATAAAGGTTTAAATGAACATGGTTATATTATCCCTGGCATGGGTGATGCTGGAGATAGAATTTTCAATACATAAATTTTTAGTTAATAAATTGTTAATTAGGACTCTTTTGATATAATAAAAGAACAATTTATAAGTATTAGGAAATATGTGTGAAAAAGAAAGACCGTCAAAGAATTAAGAAGGCTAATAAATTATTAGTTTCTGCATTGATGCTTGGAACATTAACAAGCCCAGCACTTGCTGATACATATATTCCGACATTAAACAAAATAAAAGAAGCATCAAAAACAAATTTCATTGATAATACTGCCTTTACTCCTGTTTCTTTAACAAAAGAAACTCAAACAGGGAAACATGTAACAATCGTTATTAATGGTGAAACATATTATTCCCAATCATTACCAGCTGGAGTATCACAAAAAGATTTACAAAATCTTATAAACACAGGTTATGGAGCTTTAACAACAGATGAAAGTGATCAAGCTATTTTTTTCTATCCTGATACCATAACTACATATTACTATGATAAAGATAAACTTCCTCAAAGTGCTTATAAAATAATTGACGGAACTGCAACTGATTACAATTTCGCAAAAACAGATGGTACAACGACAAGTTATTTCAAAATAGACCCAACAACAGAAAAACTTCGTTATGAGATAGAACATGCTTTAGGTGGAAATACTCCAGATTTTGTAATCAAAAATTTTGGTAGAGATAATAATGATGGTTACACGATTTCTTTAAAGGAAGATGGTCGTACATCTCAAAGTAAAATAACTGAATTATCATCAAAAACTGAAGATATAGGTACAGAAACAAACATAGTTTTATTTAAAGGTCTATTCAAAACAGACAACCATGGTGGTGCAATTTGGAATAGTGGCACATACAACCACAACATTTATGCTGATTTTATTCAAAACTATGTAGAACTTGACAACGATACTATCATGGGTGGTGCGATTTATAACAAATATGGCACAAGTATAGCTACTATAAAAAGCATCACAGGTGATTTTATAGGTAACCATGCTATTTATAATGGCACAGCAGAAGCTAAAAATGCCGTTGGTGGTGCGATTTATAACGATAATGGTTTAATCGGTACAATCACAGGGGTTTTTGTTAGCAACTATACCGATGGTGGTAAGAATAGTGCTTATGGTGGTGCAATTTATAGCACTGGTTCAAATTCTCAAATCAACAACATCACAGGTAATTTTATAGGTAACTATGCTATTGGTAGTAAAAATGCCAATGGTGGTGCAATTGGTAACGCTAACAGTTCTAAAATAGATAATATCATAGGTGATTTTATAGGAAACTATGCGAAAAGTACTGTTAGTGGTAATGCTTCTGCCAATGGTGGTGCGATTTATAATGTCGGTATTAGTATAATTTCAAACATTACAGGTGATTTTATAGGAAACTATGTTGATGGTCCTGATAGTAATGGCTATTCGGGTGGTGCAATTTATAACTATGGTAGCACAATTGAGAATATCACAGGTGATTTTACAGGAAACCATGCTGTATATGGTGGTGGTGCAATTGCTAATGTAGAGTCAGGAACTGCGATATCTAAAATAACCAATATTACTGGAAATTTTATCAACAACTATATTATTAATTCAGGCGCTTGGGGTGGTGCTATTTATAATCACCTTGACGCTACAATAAATAATATCTCAGGTGATTTTATAGGAAACTATGTTAAAGGTCGTAATGCCAATGGTGGTGCTATTTGTAACACAGGCAATGATACATCTGGTTATGCCATAATTGAGAATATCACAGGTAATTTTATAGAAAACTCTGCTATTGGTACTCAAGATGCATCTGGCGATGGTGGTGCTATTTATAACATAGCTACAATAAAAAACATCACAAGTGATTTTAACGGTAACTCTGCTATAGGTCTAGAAGCAGCCGGTAGCGCACGCAGAGCTCGTGGTGGTGCAATTTATAATACTGGTACAATAGAAAACATCACAAGTGATTTTATCAATAACTATGCTGATGGTGGTGCTGTCTTCGGTGGTGCGATTTATAACGAAAATGGCACAATCACAATCCATGCACAAAATGATAAAGATATTAAATTTGAAAATAATTATGTAACATCTACAAATAATGGTAGCAGTGGTGGTGCTATTTATAACACTAGCTCAGGCATAGTGAACTTGCTTGCTGATGCAGGAAGAAGTATTACTTTTGTTGGTGGTAAAGATGACGCAACGAATAAAAAATACAATATCGATGGCATTTATAACGCTGCAACATTGAACATCAATGGCGATGGTTCAAAAGGTACGGTTAATGTTTATAATGTTAATGGTTATACAAGTGCAGGTACTTTAAATGTTAAAGACGGAACTCTTGGTGTTAAAGGAGATGTTACTCAAAATACTTTAAACGTAGAAGCAGGAACACTTGATTTGGCTCAAAACAACTTAAACACAATCAAAGTAACAAATTTAAGTATTGCAGATACAGCAAAATTAATCATAGATGTTGATTTGCAAAATAAAACTGGCGATTATTTCAACAGTGATAAATTTATTATCAACAACGGAACAATTGATGTCGGAGCAGGTTTAACTATCAGTTCAATAAATTTCTTAAATGATTACAAAACAATTACTGATGGTGCAAAGATAGAACTTTTCCAAACTTCAGGCTCAACAGATTTGAGCGGATTAAAAATAAAAGATTATGCAGAAGCTTATGGAACAACAGAAGACGATGCTTATGCAATGGTATTTAGACAAGATGCGACAAACGCAGGGGTTTTGAATGTCATAAAAGAAACTCCAAGCAGTACACTATCTTTACCCGACGTAATCCAAGCAAATACAAATTTTTATGGAAAAGATTTAGAAATTTCTAAATATAATATAGTCAAAGTTGAAGATAATTCATACAATTTAAAAGCAAATTTAGGCACTTTGACAAATTATGGTTCAACACCAAGAAATTTAACAATCAATGGAAACGGGCATGTTATCCAAGCAGAACATGTTTTGGGTACAAAATATTCAGGGGTAATTGTAGGTGCAGGTCAAACTCTTACTATCAATGATGCAAAATTTTATAATTTTGATGCTATAAAAAATAGTGAAGAAACTGAAATTGGTGGTTCTGTTATCAACAACTCTGGAACAGTAAATCTTAATAATTCACAATTAAGTTACGGACAAGCAGACAATGGCGGCGCTATTTATAATAATGCAATGGGAACATTAAATATCGCAGACGGAAATTTTATATCCAATAAGGCAACTAAAAACGGCGGTGCTATTTATAATGAAGATGGAGTAATTAATAATCTGTCAGGTAAGTTTGAAAACAATACTGCTAGTGAAAATGGTGGTGCTATTTATAATGAAGGTCCAAGTGCAAATATCACAATCCACGCACAAAATGGCAAAGATATAACATTTGACGGGAACTATGTAACTTCATCAACAGGTGATGGTGGTGCAATTTATAACACACTCTCAGGTACTGTAAACTTGCTTGCTGATGCAGGTAGAAGCATCTCTTTTGTCGGTGGTGACGAAACTGGAAAATATGATATTGATGGTGTTCTTAATGATGCGACATTAAATATTAATGGAAAAAATTATTCAGATACAACTCAAGGTACTGTTAATCTTTATAAAGTCGATGGAACAGGTACAACAAATATCTTTGGCGGAACTGTTAATGTAAAAGAGACATTTAATCAAGATGATTTGATTGTTAAAAATGCTAATTTTATAACAAATAAAACTTTAAATCTTAAAAAAGAATTTAAATTAGAAAAATCAGTATTTGTGGCAAATGATGATATAACTGCAGGGACAATTTTTGCCAATAATAAATCACAAATAGTTGCAAACAAAAATGTAACGACAACTGGAACATCATCAAGTTTGACAATGCCTACTTTTGATTTAAGAAATAGTTCTATGGATATCGAAGGAAAATTAAAAGCAGATGCTATTAAACTTGAAAAATCAACTTTAAATGTTAATGATTTAGACTTAACTACTAATGGCATTGTTTTAACAGAGGAATCAGTGTTGTCACTTAATAAAAACATTATTGACGCAACAGCAACAACACCACTTAAACATCTTGAAATGTCATTTTCAACATTAAATTTGCAAAATAATTCAACCGGAATTTTAAATATTAACACACTTGAATTAGCAAATAATAACAACTTGATGCTTGATGCTGATTTAGCAAACGAAACAATGGACCAATTGAGAGTTACAAATGTTAGTGGCGACGGCACATTGAAAATCACAGATATTAAATTACTTTCAGATGCAACAGAAGAAAAAATTTCATTAGATTTGTTCGCTGATGATGATACAAGAACTTTATTAGCAAATAAAGTTACAGGAAATTTGACTGGTTTAAAATACTCACCAATATACAAATACAATGCAGATTACGATTCTGAAACTGGCATGATAGGTTTTACAAGATTTGCAGTTCCTCAAGGTGGAAATGAAGCAGACATTTATAACCCTGCAATCTTGCCATCTCCAGTTGCAGCTCAAATTTCTGGTTACGCAACAATGATGGAAAACTTTAATCAAGGTTTCAAAACTATTGATAATATGATGAATATGCCAAGTTTAATCAGAAAAGCATATATTGATAGAAACAAATACGCTTTAGCTGATGAAACACCAGTTTACACAGCAGGCGCTTCAAAATCTGCTTGGGTTTCACCTTATACATCATTTGAAAATGTAAAACTAGATAACGGACCAGACGTTGATGCTATCACTTATGGTTCATATTTCGGCGGTGATAGTGAAGTTTACTCACTACGTCACGGATGGGACGCTATTTATTCAGTTTATGCTGGATACAATGGTGCATACCAAACATTTGAAGGTGTAAATATGAACTACAACGGTGGTTCAATTGGTGCTAGTGCAAACTTCTTCAAAGGTAATTTCTTCACTGCAATCAACCTTGCAGTTGGTGCAGGTGTTTCAAACGCAAATACAATGTATGGACCTGAATACTCAACTCTACTAAACGCAGGTGCAGCAGTTAAAGCAGGCTACAACTTTGAATTTAAAAATGGTTTGCATATCTTACAACCAAGTTTGATGATTGGATATTCTTTTGTAAATACATTTGATTATACAAATGCCGCAGGTGTTGATATCACATCAGACCCACTACATGCGATTGTTATTCAACCTCAATTGAAATACATCTTAAATCTTAAAAACGGATGGCAACCTTATGCAGCAGTTGGTGCAGTATTCAACATAATGGATAAATCTAAATTCTACGCACAAGATATTGCTTTGCCTGAAATGTCAATGCGACCATATATTCAATATGGTATAGGTGTTCAAAAACAATGGGGTGACAGATGCACAGGTTACGCTCAAGCAATGGTTAGAAACATCGGAAGAAATGGTGTTGCACTATCTCT
>JAZLGV010000116.1:0-4197 GCA_045616505.1 Candidatus Gastranaerophilaceae bacterium
TTTAAGTGAAAAGCAAACTTCTATTTTTAAAAATATTTTTTCAATTAAAAATATATATATAGAAAATAAAAAATATAAAAGAATAACTCTTTTTTATAATCATTTTTATTGTAGTAGAATATTGAATCGTTAAACATTTTATTTAGTAATCAAATTTTTATTTTTTGTAAGAATATTTTTCTTGAAAATATTGGTTTAAGATATTTTGTTAATTTTATAGCGATTTAAATTCGAAATTGTGTTAATAAAGGTAAAAATAACTTTTTTTGCTTTGAGTTTTGATGCTTTTGGGTATATTATGTGTTTAGGAATTAAGGTTAAAGAGAGAAAAATATGAAAATAGATTGGAAATCAAAACAAACTAGAGTTACTGCAATAATTTTGGCTGTTATAATTATTCCTATAATTTATAACCAAGCAAAAGGAATTATAACAGGGGTTATGACGAGTTATATGATGAGTCAGCCTCCAGAAGTTGAAGTTGCCTATCCTGTTGAAAAAGACATAAATGCTACATTAAAAACAACTGGTAGAATTGAAGCTAAATATTCAGTTGATATTATTGCAAGGGTTGAAGGTTGGCTGCAAGAAAGATACTTTGAAGAAGGTGCTTCTGTTAAAAAAGGTCAAAAATTATTTAAAATTCAACCTGAAGAATATTCATTAGCAGCAAGAAATGCAAAAGCAACAGTTAATGAAGCAAGTGCTGTGTATAAAAATTCTCAAGTTGATTATCAAAGAGCAGCAGCTTTGTTAAAAGAAGATTTAGTAAGCCGTGAATATTATGATAACGCATTGGCAAATAGAAACAGAACTCGTGCTGCTTTAGATGGCGCAAAAGCTCAACTTTCAAAGGCTAATTTGGATTTGAGTTATACAAATATTACTTCTCCTATGAATGGCAGAATTGGTAAAGTTATGATTTCTGAAGGAAATTATGTTACTCCTTCTACTGGTGTTTTAACTCAAGTTTATAGCACAAACCCGATGAAAGTTACTTTTGCTTTAAAAAGTTCTGATTTTATAAAAGTAAAAAAATATTTTGTAAAAAATGGTCAAAATAGTTTGCCTAACAAACATTTATTAGACGTTATTTTAAATTTGGCAGATGGCTCAACTTATGATAAAACAGGTAAAATTGAATTTATAGATAACAAAATTGACCCTACAACTGGTACTGTTACTATAAGAGCAATTTTTGAAAACCCTCATGAATTGCTTGTTCATGGTGATTATGTAAATGTAATTTTGAGAGAAACAGTACCTACAAAAGTTATGTTAGTTCCTCAATCTGCAACAAAAACAGATGTTGGTACAGGTTATTATGTTTGGGTTATTGACAAAGACGGAAAAACTGAAAAAAGAGATATAAAAGTTCATTATAACCTAGATAATAACTGGGTTGTAGAAGGTGGATTAGAATATACTGACAAAATTATCGTAAATGGTGTTCAAAATATTTATAAATCTGGTCAAAAAGTAAAAATTAAAAATAAAATAGAAGATAAAAAGGAAAATAAATAAAAATGGCTATTTCAAAAGAAGATTTGTATTTTTTTATTAAAAAACCACGTTTTGCAGTAGTAGTATCTTTATTTATTTCAATTGTTGGTTTTATTTCAATTCTTGGTTTACAACAAGAAAAATATCCGAATATTACACCTCCACAAGTTACAGTATCTGCTAGTTATCCTGGTGCAAGTGCTGATGTTATAGAATCTTCAATCGCATCATTACTTGAATCAGAATTAAATGGTGTAAAAGATATGTTATATATGACTTCTCAAAGTTCTGATGAGTCATATTCATTGACAATATTTTTCAAAACTGGTACTGATAACGATATCAACTTAATGAACGTTCAAAACAAAATGCAAAAAGTTCAGTCCCTTTTGCCTCAAGAAGTTCAAAGACAGGGGCTTATGGCAGAAACAAAAGTTGGTGGTGTCGGTGCTATTATTTTGAACTTGGAATCTGAAAATTCTTCTTGGAATCAACTAGATTTAACAAATTACGCTAATATTTATGTAAAAGATGAATTAAAAAGAATTCCAGGTGTTGGTTCTGTAAACGTTTTCGGGTCTTCTGATTATAGTATGCGTATATGGATTAATCCTGCTGCTATGACAAATATGAATATGGCAATTTCTGATATTCAAAAAGCTATTCAAGACCAAAACTCTCAGTTTTCAACAGGTTCTTTAGGTACTCTTCCAATGAAAAACGCACCAAGTTTGAAATTGTCTTTGCTTACAAAAGGCAGGCTTTCATCTCCTGAAGAATTTGAAAATATAATTGTTCGTTCAAATAGTGACGGTTCAAAAGTTCGTTTAAAAGAAGTTGCAAAGGTTGAATTAGGTGCAAAAGATTATTTGAATTTTGGTTTTGTAAACGGTAAACCTACTGCGTTAATTCAAGTTATGCCACTTCCTGGTGCTAATACTATTGATATTGTAAACAACGTTCATAAAAGAGTTGCAACAATTTCAAAAACATTGCCTGACTCTCTTGCAATAAATACTTTGATGGATAGTGCAGTGTTTATCGAAGAATCTATGCACGAAGTAGAATTTACTATTATTTTAACATCTTTGATTGTTATATTTATCATTTTTGTTTTTTTAGGCGATTGGAAAGCTACTTTAATTCCGTGTGCGACAATTCCTGTATCTTTGATTGGTACATTTATTTTTATTTCAGCATTAGGAATGTCATTGAACTTATTAACTTTATTTGCAATGGTACTTGCAGTTGCGGTTGTTGTAGATGATGCGATTGTAGTTATCGAAAACGTAAAAAGACACATCGAAGATGGCAAGAATGCTATTGATGCTACTCAAATTACAATGAAAGAGGTTGGAAGTTCTTTGATTTCAATGGCATTAGTATTAATGGCAGTATTTGTTCCAATGTGTTTTATGTCAGGTTTGTCAGGTACAATGTATAAACAGTTTGCTGTTTGTATCGCTGCTTCAATCGGTTTGTCAGCAGTTTGTGCATTGTCGTTATCTCCTGCAATGTGTTCAATTGTTTTAAAAGAAGATAAATTAAAAGAGAAAAAACAAATCTTAAATAAAAAATTAGAAGAATTTTGCAAAGAAGCAAAACAATTCGTAGATAAATATTTAGACTTATTTAATAAGTATTTTGAAATTTTAACAAATTGGTATATAGATGTTGTTAAAAAGTTTGTATTAGATAAAACTTTAACTATAAAAGTATATGTAGCGATTGTGCTTTTAATGTTGTTATTGTTTAAAGTTGTTCCTACAGGTTTTATACCTGATGAAGACCAAGCATTGTTATTGTCTGCTGTCACATTGCCTGATGGTGCATCTGTAAATAGAACACAAGATGTTTGTATAAAAGCAAGTGATGCTATAAAAGAAATAGAAGGTGTATTAAAAGTTACTGCTTTTAACGGTGGACCTTCAAACCAAGGTGTTTTAGTTATTACTCTTGACGAATGGGGTAAGAGAAAAGTTAATCCAATTAGTTGGGTAATAAGAAAATGTCAAGGTCGTCCAACAAATCTTTCTCATAATGCAATTTTGGGTGAAATTTATAAAAGAACAGCAAATATTACTGAAGCTTCAATTCAAACATTTTCACCTCCTGCAATTGATGGTTTGGGTATGATGAGCGGTTTTGAATATCAGCTTATTTCAAGAAAAAATGATTCAGTTCAAGATATTTCAAAGGTTGCAAATGATTTTATTGTGAAAGCAAACCAGGATCCTAATTTAGCAAGTGTTTATACACAATTTCAGGCAAATGTTCCTCAATATACTCTTGATATAGATTACGATAAATTGCTTGCACAAAACATTGATGTAGCTGAGTTCCAAGACACTCTTGCCTCAACATTGGGTTATAGCTATGTAAATGACTTTAACAAACTTGGACGTGTATATAAAGTTTTTATTCAAGCACGAGGCGATTATCGTAACAAAATTGAAGATCTTGAAAAAATTTATATTATGAACAAAAACGGAGTGAAAGTTCCTATTATGACTGTAATAAGCACGCACAATACGACAGGTGCGGCTTCAATTACAAGATATAATCAATTTAGATCAGTTCAAATTCAAGGTATGCCAAGAGGAGGAAAATCTTCTGGTCAAGCAATGAAGGCAATGGATGAATTGTCTAAAAAATATCTGTCAAAGGATTATTCGCATGCATGGAGCGGTACTT
>JAZLGV010000117.1:0-3939 GCA_045616505.1 Candidatus Gastranaerophilaceae bacterium
GGAAGTGAATCTATTTTTTGTCTTTTTCTTTCCTTTGAAGTCAATTTATAAATGTTACTTTCAACAGGTTCAGGTGGATCAATTTTATTTCTGATACCGTCTAAAGCTGCTTCTAAAATAGCTGCAAATGCTAAATATGGGTTACAACTTGGGTCTGGAGAACGAAGTTCAACCCTTGTTGCATTACCACGTTTTGCAGGAACTCTTAACAATGCACTTCTATTTGCCAAAGACCAAGCCAAATAAACAGGAGCTTCATACCCTGGAACAAGACGTTTGTAACTATTTACCAATGGGTTTGTAATAGCTGTAATACTTTTAACGTGTTTTAAAACACCACCGATAGAATATAATGCAATATCAGATAATTTATATTCTTTTGACTCATCTAAAAATGCGTTTTTTCCATTTTTAAACAATGACATATTACAGTGCATACCAGAACCATTAATACCAACAACTGGTTTTGGCATAAATGTTGCATGCAAACCATGTTTTGCAGCTATTGCTTTTACCGTAATCTTAAAAGTTGCAACGTTATCAGCAGCAGTTAAAATATCAGCATATTTAAAATCAATTTCGTGTTGTCCTTGTGCTGATTCATGGTGAGATGCTTCAATATCAAAATCCATTTCTTTTAAAGCGTTTACAATATCTGCTCTAACATTTTCGCCCAAATCATCAGGACCGATATCATAATAACCTGCGCTATCTCTTGAAGAAGTAGAAACATTTCCATCTTTCTTTTCGAATAAGAAAAATTCAGCTTCAGGTCCAATATTCATTGAATATCCCATTTTTTCAGCTGAAGCCATAATGCGTTTCAAGTTGCATCTTGGACAACCTTCAAATGGTGTTCCGTCAGCATTATGAATATCACAAATTAATCTTGCACTTTTTGCATTTCCACTTGTCCAAGGCAAGATTTGGAATGTATTCAAATCTGGAAACATAAACATATCAGAAGTTTCGATACTTCTAAAACCTTTTATTGAAGAACCATCAAGCATAATATCATTTGCTAAAACTCTATCGATTTGTTCAACAGGCATTGCTAAATTTTTTACTTGACCATTAATATCAACAAACTGCAATTTTATAAATTTTACATCTTGTTCTTTTAAAATCTTTTTTATACTTTCTTCGTTATACGTTTTTCCACTTCTTGGAGTGTGTTTAAAATCGTTCATCTGTTTCTCCTACTGGTAATATAAACATTTACTCTATATATTAGAATATGTTTGAGAAAAAAGGTCAAGTGTTTTTTTATAAAGAATTTATAAAGCATAATATTTACAAATATTCATGAAAATTTGTAAACATTCATGTATATCAAATTAATATTGATAAAATCTTAATAGAGAGGTTAGAATTGGCAAGTTATAAAATATTATTCGTATCTACAAACACAGAAAAAGCAAAGCATATTGGAGAAATAGTCGAAGAAATGCACCAAGAACGACTCAACGATTATGATTTTAGCTTTGCTGACTCAGAATTACTTACATCTGATATTATGAAAACACAATTACCAGATATCGTAATTCTGGATTCTGCTGCCCAAGACATTGATCTTATTGCCATTAATAGACTTATAAAAACATACGACAATGTCATCACAATTCTTTTACTTGAAAAAGATAAAAGTGCTTTGCCAGAATTATTGAAAAATGCAAACTCTTTCATTCAAGAACCTTTCTTAAAAGAAATATTAATTTCGACAATTGAAGCAAATTTAAAAACCAAAAAATCTCTTGTAAAACTTGCAGATTCTAACCAAGAACTAGCAAGAAGTCTTTATCAATTAAATGTTTTATATAGCACAAGTTCAAAATTTGCAGGAACTTTAGATAGAGAAAAATTGATGGATGCTTTAATTGAAGGAATAGACAAAAGTTTAAGTTTTGGATTATCTTGCCTTCTTACTTTCAAAAGTGAAACCGAACCGGTACTTATCATCAATTCATTATACAAAATTCCAGATAGGCTTTTAGAAGGTTTAAAAGTGCGTGCCACAATAAGTTATAAAAACTTATTCAAAAACAGAGAAATGCCTTTTGAACTAGACATCCAAAACATCAAAGTTGAAAAACATATCAAAAATGAAAGAAAAGAATATGATTTTTCAATACTTAGAGCAGATACGCTTTTTGCACCTATAAGCACAAGCGAAAACTGCGTTGGGTTTATAGAAATTTTTAGAGAAGAAAAATTTTCAACTGAAGATACAACTTGTTTCCACACTCTAGCTCAACAAGTTTCATTACCTCTAAAAAGTGCAAACTTATACGAAATAAAAGAAAGAACAAACAAAAAATTAGAAAAACTTGAAAGAACAAAATCTGAATTTATTTCAATTGTTTCACACGAGCTTCGCACTCCATTAACTGCGATAAAACTTTCAATGGATATTTTATCATCAGGAACAGCAGGACCTCTAACAGAAGCGATGGAAACATCATTAAACAGAGGAAAAAGAAATGTAACTCGTTTAACAGGAATTATTAACGACCTATTAGATTTATCAAAAATCGAAGCTGGAAAAATGGACTTTAAGTTTGAAAACACTAAAATTAGTCCTATCGTAGAATATGTTAAAAATAATCTTGAAGGAATGGCTAAAGAAAAAAATATAGAATTTATAACAACTCTTGACGACAATTTTGCAGATATTTATGCAGATTCAAGCAGAGTTGAACAGATATTGACCAACCTTGTATCTAACGCAATTAAATTCACAACTGAAAACGGTAAAATCGAAATCCGCTCTCAAGTTGTTGATGCAAAAGAAATCAACTTGGTAGAAAAATTCTCTGAAACATTAGCTTGTCTTCATGGAAAATATTTACAAGTAATGGTAAAAGATAACGGTATAGGAATTTCAGAAGAAAACCTTACTCACGTATTTGACAAATTTGCACAAATCGAAAACTCTTTAACAAGAAAAGTTGGTGGTTCTGGACTTGGCTTGCCTATCGCAAAACAACTTATCGAAAGCCATAACGGAACAATTTGGTGCAATAGCAAACTTGAAAAAGGTTCTTCTTTCTATTTTGTTATTCCACTTCTTGATTCTTATTCAAAATTTCTAATAGACTTAAAACAAAACCTACAAAAAGCTAAAGTTGGAAATTCAACATTAGCACTTGTAAAAATAAAAACATCAGAAGAAATATTAGACGAAATAAAAACTCAAATTCTTACAGAAAAGCATTTAGAAAACTCTGCTCTTGAAATTCAAGACGATTTTTGTACACTTTCTTTAGCAATACCTGAAGGCGATAAATATTCAGCAGATTTTCTAAAAAAACGCATACAAGATTTTGCAAACTCTAACAAGAACTTATGCGAAAACTATGATATAATGTTCTCATACGGAGTTTACCCACGAGATGCACTCGATGATATAGATTTAATCAAAAAAGTGAATAAATCTTTTCAGACAATAAAAATTACAAATGAGATTTCATAAATAGATAAAGGGAGAAAAATGAAAAAAATACTTATAGTTGACGATGAACAAGACATCGTAGAAAGCTTACAATTCGTACTTGAAACAACAGGATTTGAATGTCATTGTGCTTATAATGGCGAAGACGGACTTAATTTAGCTAGAGAAATAATGCCAGACTTAATCATCCTTGACGTTATGATGCCTAAAATCAACGGCTTTAAAATTTGCCGTCTTTTAAAATATGACACAAAATACAAAAACATACCAATTCTTATGCTTACTGCACGTTCTCAAGAAGAAGATAAATTAATCGGAGAAGAAACAGGCGCAGATGAATATATTACAAAACCATTTGAAATCGCAGACATTGTTAAAAAAGTTGAAAGCTATTTAGGTGAAAAAGCAGAGGGTTAAGCTTTGGTAGAACAAGTTGTTACAAATAAAACATTAGAAAAACTTAAATATGACCTTGTTAGAGAAGGTTT
>JAZLGV010000118.1:0-9639 GCA_045616505.1 Candidatus Gastranaerophilaceae bacterium
TGCTTACTAAACAGTTTGTTTAATTCTTATTTCATCAATCAAACCTTCAAAGAATTCGTTTACCAATTCTGTAACGATTTCCATTTTGTTTTCTAATTCATTAATTCCTACCAAATAAGTATCATTTTTCATAACGACTCCTTAGATTACTGTTTCCTAACTCTATATATATCGACATAGTTTTTTTAAAACTTTAATATTTTAGTTAAAATGTTAACATTTTGTATTAATATGCTAAAATGTAGTTATGCAAAGCATTAGATGGTATGATAAAAATCCTTTATTGGCAGAAGTTTTTGAATTTATACAAAAACTGGATTCTCATGCTCAAATAGAAATTGCAAAAGATATATTGCAAATTTTGATGAGTGATTCAAATATTGATATTGATAAGGCATTAAATGAGATAAATCAAGAGCGACCAAAAAGATGTAATCGTTGGTATGATAGCAATATCGATTTACATTCTTCTTTTGCAATTTTAAAAAAACTTCCTGAGGGTTATAGAAAAATTATTTTAGATAGAATTATTGAATCAGCATTATTAATGTATTTTGGTCATGTTGATGTAGAAATGGATAATGAAAATGACGCATAAAATATTAGTTACAGGTGCTTCAAAAGGAATAGGTTTAGAAATTTCAAAAGGACTTTCAAAGTTAGGTCATGATGTTTTTTTAACATCGAGAGATGAAAATAAATTGAAAGAAAATGCACAAAAGATTGGTGCAAAAGGTGTTTTTAAATGTGATTTGGCATGTGATGAAGACCTTTTTAAACTAGGTGAATTTGTAAAAAAAGAAGAAATTGATATTTTGATAAACAATGCAGGTTTATATATTTATAAAAATATAGAGCAGGTAAAATATTCAGAAATTTCAGAAATTTTTAAAATAAATTCAATGGCATGTATTTATTTGACTTCATGTGTTGCAGAAGTAATGAAAAAAAATAATTGGGGTAGAATAATTAATATTGGTTCAATTTCGGGTGTCATGGGTGAAGCTTACGCAAGTTTATATTCAGCTTCAAAAGCTTCTTTAATCGGGTTTACAAAAGCGACAGCATTAGAGCTTGCTCAATATGGAATTACTGTAAACACAATTAATCCTGGGTGGGTAGAAACAGAATTGGGTATGAAATCTATTGAGGAAAGCGAATTTAGTTTAGAAGAAACACTTGAAACAATACCTCAAAAACGATTTGTAAAGCCTGAAGAAATAGAAAAAATGATTGAATATTTAATTTCAGATGTAGCAAAAGGGGTTACTGGTCAATCAATAAATATTTGTGCAGGATTAAGTGTAGGAATATAAAAATAAAGGGGCAAAAAATCGCCCCCAGCCTTTGAAAATGGAGTTTTGTGAGTGAATTATTCTTCTCTTCTCTTTTTCAATATTGTTTTATGAACCAACAAGTTTTAGTGCTTCTTCAAGCAATTGTTTTTGTGAAGAAATAAGTTTGCTTGAAAGTTCAAGTTGTACTTTTGCTTGTTGATATTGAGAAATTCCGCCTTTGAAATCTACGTTAGATAACTCTAATAGTCCAGAACGGATTTCTCCTCTTCCCATTACTGGGCTTCCTGATTCTTCAGTTTCAATGAATTTTCCGTCTTTTATTTCATATAAACCTGCGGCGTTATGAAAATTCATGTTTGCAATTTTGTATAATGGAACCATTTTTTTGCCATTGTCAGCTTTTCCGTATAATACTCCATCGTCTTTGACTTCGTAATCATCGTATTTACCTAAATATTTGCCATTGTTAGGGTCAATCCAAAGTTTTACGTCAGTAGTTGGAATATTCATAGCTCCGCCATTGGCAAGAGTTTGTTCATATAAGTCCGCACTAATTTCTTTTGTTCCTTGCATAATTTCGCCTTTTTCATTTAAAATATATGCTTGAACTCTGTTTCCATCTTTGTTTTTATAAACACCTTCTTTGTCAAAAGTGAAATCACCAAGTCTGGTGTAAATGCTTCTGTTTTGGTCATCTTTTACTACAAAGAAACCTTTACCTTCTAAAAATAAATTAGAATTTGCTGTACCAGGAGTTGATTTACCTTGACTAAATTTTTTGTAAGGGTTATCAAGGATTGCACCACCTAAAAACGTGCTGAAATTGACTTCTGATTCTTTAAAACCTGGAGTGTAGCAGTTTGATAGGTTGTCGGCGATTACGTCAATCCAATTGTTAGTTGCTTTTTGTACATTTAAGGCTGTTACGAAAGAATCATTCATTGTCGTTCTCCTTATTATTTTGTCTTTGTTTTTGTTGTTCTTGGTTTTTATTTCTTGAATAAGTTAGTTCATTATATTCAAGATTGTTTTCTGTAAATGCTTGTTTTAAAAGTCCAATATTGTTTCTTAAATATGCTTCAACGGCTGTGTTTCCTGGGATAAAGTTTGCTGAAAGTACTCCGTTTTTATCAACTTTCATAATTACTGCTACGTCTGTGTCAAAATCAATTCTAAAAGGCTTGTTTGTTTGCATAGATTCTGCAAGAGAATCCATTAATGTTTTTGATACAGGAACAGTTTTTTGTATCATTTCAGCTTTTGCATTTTCTGTGAAAGTTATCATATTTTTTGCAAGTGTTTCACCACTTATGCCAGTTACAGTTTGATTTGAATTTGTAAGTTCAAGGAAGAAATTAATATCTTCGTCGTTCATTGTAAATGATTTTATTTCCGCATTAATATTGATTTCGGAATTTGTTTTACTTATTCTTCCTACTTGAAGTGTGTTTAATGCGGCAATTTTTTCGTTTAATTCAGATAGTGAATTATTTATAAGTTTTTCATTTAATGATGTTTGGTTGTCTCGTGCGAAAAAACTTTTTTCATTAATGTTAATGTTTTGTGTATTATTTGTTATAATATCTGTTTTTTCTTCTGAATTTATTTCTTTATTGTTTTCTTGGTCTTGTGTTGCGACTGCTTTTACAGCTTCTTTTGAAGACAATTTTGTTTTATCATCATCTGCAGCTTTTTCCGCTTTTGTCGTTTCTATTTTTTTGTTTTCTGCAAGTTCGTCTTTAAAACTTTTTACGTCATCTTTTTTTTCTGTCGTAACGCTGTTTTTTGCATTTATAGAATTATTTGTTTCAATTGTTGTTGATGAAATTGTATCTACGTTCATTGATTCTCACTTTCAAACTTGTATTTTTTTATTATTTCTTCAAGAAGAGCCTCTTCTTCTTGGGTTTCTCTCTTGTGCATAAAGTGTCTTTGAACACCTATTTCTGAAAGTTGGTTTAGTTCTGCTTTTTTTTCTTCTTCTTTGTATTGTTCCTTATTTTTTTCTTTGTGTTTTTCCAGAACTTTTACTTCTTTTTCGCATTCGATTAGTTTTTGAACTTCTTCATCTACTTTTTGTTGTTTTTCTACTCTTAGTTTTTGTAGTTCTTCTGCTTTTTCCCAAAGATGGTGAATGTATTTGTCGTAAGAATCCATCATCATGGGGTCTGCGTGTCTTTGGCTCTCAACTAGATTTGCGATTTCTTGTTTGTTAGCCAATATCTGTTGATCTACGATTGCTAATTCTTTTTGTGCTCTCTGAACTTCAAGTAGTTGTTGTTCTTTTTTTCTGATTCTGAAATCCAGAATTTTTTGTAATCTGTAAACAAAAGGCATAGGCTAATTATACTTTCACACATTTAATTATGTCTGATGTTTTGTTGTTTTTATACATCTAAATGTATGAATTTCTTTGTAATTTTTATTTAATTTTATTTTTAAAAAAGTCAATATAAAATTTGCGTAAATAAAAAGGAGAGATTTTATTTAAAAATAAAATCTCGCCTTTTTGTGTATTGGTAAGTATTAATCTACAATTTGTATTCTTCCATCTGCTTTAATAACAATTGGTTCTGTTTGTTTTTTGATGTAATCTACAGTAATTTTGTCTTTGTCGTAATCAAATCTGATTGTATCAGGTTCATCGAATTTTTTAAGCATTCCATAGCCGTCTCTACCTTTTGAGCAGAAGTCATCAACTGCTACTGAGTATTTTTTAAAAATATTTGGGTTGTTTACATCAATTTTACTTGTATTTCCAGCTTTGTCTGTGAAATTTAAATCTAATAATTCACCTTTTTTGTTGATAGTGTATCTTAAACCTGAAACTTGCATTAAACCAGGTTTGCCGTCTGCTGCTAATACTGATTTAGAAGTGTATTTTAAAGCATCAACAAGTTCTTTTTCTGTTACGTTAATAATTGTCATTTTGTTTTTAAAAGGAGTGATACCAGATACATCTCTTGCAGAAATTGGGCCAGCTTCAAAAGCTCCACGGATATTTGCAGAGTTTATGAATGCGATGTCTGTTTTTAGTTCTTTTCTCATTGCATCTGCAATGAAGTCTGCGTGAGGGTTTTCTGTTAGTAAAACTTTTTCTGGCATTGCAGGTGCAGAAGCGACAGTACCAATTCTTTCAGAGTTGCCTAAAATGTTATCAAATACTTTTTGTATTCCAAGGTTACGTTTAAAATCATTTGTGTTTGCTACGTTGTTTTGAACATCTGTGATAACACCATCTTTGTCAAACATAAGGTTTAAAATTCCAAAGTGGCTTCCATCGCGTCCTCCTTGAGTTATAATTGTAGGTTCTCCTGTTTTTTTAGAGTAGAATAAGTTTTCACCTTCTTTTACTCCGTAAACTAAATCGTGAGAGTGTCCACCAATGATTACATCAATACCTTCTACGTTTTGTGCTAATCTTTTTTCTTGTTCATAGCCTGTGTGAGAAAGAACGATTATTTTTGAAATTCCTTGTTCTTTCATTTTATTAACTTCAGCTTGAACTTGTTTTGTTGTTTCTTCTTCGTTTTCGATTTCCAAACCTTGTGGTTTGTTTTTAATTCTTGTGTATAAATCATAAGGCATAAGTCCGATAATACCGTATTTGTTGCCGTTTGATTCTTGAATGTATGAACTTACTAATTTGTTGTTGAATTGTCCTTCTGGGTCAATTTTTGTATTAAATCCCATCATTTTGCAAGTGGAATCTTTTATAATGTTTAAGAATTTTTTGTTATCAATATCAAATTCGTGGTTTCCAACAGCAGAAGCCATTATGTTGTTTGCGTTCAAAAATTTGTTTGCTGCGATGTTTAATTTTTCATCGTGTCCAAGCATTGTATCACCAGCAGAAAGTTTTAATTTATCAACACCGCTTGGAGTGAAACTATCAAAATTTTTAGATGCTGAAGTTATTTTCTCCATATTTTTTGTTTGACCGTGGATGTCATTTACGTAGAAAATACTTGTTCTTGTTATGTTTGGACTTTGAGAAACTGAAGATACCATTACACCGCTCCACACATGTTTTTACTTACAATTCTTCAAAACCTGTGAAGCTATTTTTTTGACAAATATTGTTTTTTTGTAAATAAAATTTTACAAAATTTATAGTGAAAGAATTTTTAATGTTTCTTTCAAAATCTCTTCAGCGTTATTTTTGTCGTTTATGATTGAAAGTGAAGATGTAAGTGCTTTTTTGATTTCTTCTTTTTCGTAACCAAGTGAGATTAGTACAGTTTGTGCATCTAAAATTGCTTGATTAGTTTCCGGTTCTGCATCTTCGATAATCGTTGGTGCAACTTTTCCTTGTAAATTTATCAATTTATCTTTAAGTTCTAAAATTATTTTTTGAGCAAGTTTTGGACCAACTCCTTTTGCTCTTGTAAGTTCTTTAAAATCACCTTTTATTACAAGTGAGATAAGTTCGCAGGCTTCAAATTCTTCTAAAAGCATCATTGCCATTTTTGCTCCAACACCAGAAACTGAGGTTAGAATTTTGAAAATATCTCTGTTTTCTCTTGTAAGAAAACCGCAAAGTGACATGTTATCTTCTCTGTGAATTAATATTGTATATAATTTAACTTCGCTATTTAGTGGTGGAAGTTGTGAAAAATCTTTGTTGTTGATATTGATTAAATAGCCGATATTGTTGTTTTCAATTGTTGCTGAAACATCGTTAATACCGTTTTTATGTGCCAAAATACCTTTTATATAATCAAACATGTTTTATCCTTTTTGTTTGTGTTTTTAATTATTATACTACAATGTTTCAATCGTATGTTTGAAAATTTGAGAAAAAGATATTTTTTTGCTAATATGTACCAGAATAAAGAAAAGGAGAAATTAATTATGGGAATAATGACAGGCAAAAAAGGTGTTGTATTTGGTGTTTCAAATAAACACGGTATTGCTTATGGTATTGCAAATGAACTTTTTAAAGAAGGCGCAGAAATTGCATTTACTTATGCTGGGGATATTATGGAAAAAAGAGTTCGTCCGATTGCAGAAGAAATGAATGCAAAAATCATCATGAATTGTGATGTTACAAACGAAGATGAAATAAAAGCTGTTTTTGCTGAATGTGAAAAAGTTTATGGAAAAATAGATTTTGTTGTTCATGCCGTTGCTTTTGCAAACAGAGAAGACTTGCAAGGTGAATTCTTAAATACTTCAAAAGAAGGTTGGGACACTGCTTTAGGTGTAAGTGCATATTCTTTGGTTTCAATTTGCAGAAATGCAAAACCTGTTATGAATGAAGGTGGCTCAATATTTGCTCTAACTTATATTGGTTCAACTTCATCTGTTCCAAGTTATAATATTATGGGTGTTGCTAAAGCTGCATTAGAAGCATCAATGAGATATTTGGCAGTAGATTTAGGAAAATCAGGAATTAGAGTAAATTGTTTGTCTTCTGGCCCTGTGAAAACTCTTGCTGCAAGTGGTATTTCAGGCTTTGGAAAAATGTTAAAAGCAGGTGCTATGAAAGCTCCTTTAAAGAGAAATGTAACTTTAGAAGATGTTGGAAAAGCAGGTTTGTATTTGGCTTCTGATTTGTCTTCTGGCACAACCGGTCAAATTTTATTCTGTGATTGCGGATGTCATAGCGTTTATTCTTCAGGCGAAGAAATGGAAATATTGGCTTCTGCTTGTCAAGAATAATTATGAGTTTTATAGTAAAGCACCTCTGTTTAAAACAGGGGTGCTTTATTTTTGTCGGATGTGGGTAATTTATTCCTTTTTAAATCTGTGCTATAAATTTAGTCATGGAAAATTTGTCATTAAATAATTTAGAAAAAGAAGTATTTGAATTGTTTTCTAAAGGTTATAAAATAAAGGAAATATCAGAAAAGCTTGATATAGGTGAGAAAAAATTATCAAGAATTTTTAAGGATGTAGAATCCCGTTTGAATGCGAAAAACAAAATACATGCGATGTGTTTGTTGATAAAGAAAAATTTGCTATAATTTTTTTAATAAAAAAGGTTGAAAGATTTTCTTTCAACCTTTTTTATTATTTGTATTATAAAACTAGATGCATCTAGCTTTATCTTCTTCTGTAACACCTTTAAGTGTTAAATTGATTCTACCTTTGTCATCGATTTTGATAACTTTAACGATAACTTCATCACCAACATTTAGGTGTGGTTCGATAGTTTCAATTCTTTCTTGGCAAACTTGAGAAATGTGAATCATACCATCTTTGCCACCGCCAAGTTCAACGAAAGCCCCGATAGGAATAATTCTAACAACTTTTCCTTTTATTACCATACCTTCTTCAGGTTTGAAAGTTAGATTTTTAATCATTTTGATAGCTATGTCAGCACCTTCTTGGTCGTTAGAAGTGATTGTAACAACACCAGAATCTTGAATATCGATTTCAGCACCTGATGCATCAATGATGCTTCTAATTTGTTTTCCACCAGGTCCGATAACTGTTCCAATATCTTCTGTTGGAATTGTCATTGTGAATATTCTAGGAGCATAAGGGCTCATAGGTCCTGGAGCTTGGATAGCTTCTCTCATTTTTCCTAAGATGTGTAATCTACTTTCTTTAGCTTGTTGTAATGCTCTTCTCAATGTGTCGTTAGAAATACCTTTTGCTTTCATATCCATTTGAAGAGCTGTGATAGCTTCATCGTTACCAGTAACTTTGAAGTCCATATCGCCTAAGAAGTCTTCAATACCTTGAATATCTGTTAGTACAACAGCATCTCTGTCTGGTTCTGCAATCATACCCATTGCAACGCCACCAATCATACATTTAACAGGAACACCTGCGTTCATCAATGCCATTGAAGAACCGCAAGTTGAAGCCATTGATGTAGAACCATTTGATTCAAGTACATCAGATGTAACTCTGATTGTGTAACCAAATTCTTCTTGAGAAGGTAATGCAGGAATGTTTGCTCTTTCTGCTAAAGCACCGTGACCAACTTCTCTTCTTCCAGGTCCTCTTAAAGGTTTTACTTCACCAACTGAAAATCCTGGGAAGATGTATTTGTGCATATATCTTTTTTCTACTTGTGGATCAACTCCGTCAAGTTCTTGTTTCATACCAGGGCCAGCTAGAGTTGCAACTGACAATACTTGAGTTTGTCCTCTTGTAAATACAGCTGAACCGTGAGCTCTTGGGATAACACCAACTTCACACCAGATTGGACGAACTTCGTTTGGTTTTCTTCCGTCTGCTCTAACACCTTCGTTTACAATCATTGCACGCATAACTTTCTTTTCTGCGTATTTAAATTCTTCTGCAACGAAGTCAATACCTGTTTCTTCCATTATGTTTTTAATGTAGTGGTCTTCTGGTAATGAGTCAATTCTTTCTTTAACTTGTTTTTTAGCATCTTCAAGAATTGCTTGGCGGCTTGCTCTATCGAAGTTGTGGTATGCTTCGTGAATTTTAGCTCCTGCAACTTCTTGGATAATATTTTGTAGTTCAGTTGTGTCATAAGGATTTGTAAATTCTTCTTTTTGAACACCACATTCTTGAGCGAATGCGTTTTGAACTTCACATTGTTTTCTGATTTCGCCTTGAGCAAATTCGATAGCTGCCATAATGTCATCTTCAGAAACGAATTTACATCCTGCTTCAACCATCAATACTGCATCGTGTGTACCTGCAACTACGATGTTCAAGTCAGAAGCATCTGCTTGTTTGTGAGTTGGGTTAGCAATCATATTACCGTTTTCATCTCTTGAAACTCTAACTGCACCGATAGGTCCTTCGAATGGAGCACCTGTAAGCATTAAAGCAAAAGATGCACCTAGCATTGCAAGTGTGTCAGGTTGATTTTCTTGGTCGTAACTGAATAATTGAGCTACGATTTGAATGTCGTTTCTATATCCTTTTGGGAATAGAGGTCTGATTGGTCTATCGATTAATCTTGATACCAAAATAGCGTGATCGCTAGCTTTTCCTTCTGAACGGTTGTAACCACCAGGGATTCTACCGATTGCAGACATTCTTTCTTCATAATCTATTAATAGTGGGAAAAAGTCGATACCTACTCTAGGTTCTTTACTTACTGCTGCGTGTACAAATAACATTGTGTCGCCACATTTGATTGTTACTGAACCAGCGGCAGAATTAGCGAATTTACCTGTTTCAACTTCAACAAGTTTTCCACCAATTTCAAATTGTGTTTTCTTTGAATCTACCATTGTTTTCTTCTTTCTGCACATTACTTATGTGCCTTTTGTTATACACTTCTATTTTCGTTTATGATTGTACAACAAACAAAAAGATTTTACTATTTTTATCTTTTATCATTTACTTTTTTTAAGTTGGTGTTAATATTTAGAAAAAAGGGGTTTTATATGGATTATAAAGAAAA
>JAZLGV010000119.1:0-10412 GCA_045616505.1 Candidatus Gastranaerophilaceae bacterium
TAACCACTTCAAGTTTTTCTTCAACTGTGTACGATTTGAATTTTTGTCCTTTGCTTGCCATAAAAATCACCTCCATATACATTATAACAAAAGAAAAAGTAGGCACTTTTTTAGTGTCTACTTTTATCTTACCAGTTCAAGCAATGCTCATGGTCTTTTTATTTGGAATAATATTTATTATTATGAATAATAAATATTATTTGCGATAATATATATTATCGCTGCAATTTATTTACTTTGTCAGTGGGTTCTTTTGCCCTTGACACTAATTTAGGCTTAGATTTAACTTCATGATTTTGATTTTTTTTTATTAATTTTTCTAATTGACATCTTAATATTTCAATTTGTGAAGTTATTCTTCCGCAAACCTCATTACTCCATTCAGAAAATTTCGTATTATTTAAAAAGGTAGATTTTATTATATAGTTAAGTTCAGTTAATTTAGATAAATCTATAATTTCCGGTTGTTTTATCCATTTAAGTTGGGATATTGGCGTTTCAATAAATGGCTTTGATTTATAATCAAGCGTCTCAAATTTTAATTTATCAAATTTATCATTCCATAAACTTGTTCCATTATCAAAAATAGGCGCCATTCCCTTAAATTTAAGAGTATTTACGTCTCTTATAAATCCAAAATTTCTAAAATGACGGTCACGATTAGCTATAATGAAATCAAAAGCCAACATTTTGCTCATTTGCTCATCAAAATCTTTAATTCCAAATTCTTCTGATTTTTGTTTTAAAAAAGCATAAACGCTTAAATGATTTGGCTTTTTCTCTGATACAATAACATCATTTGCAGTAATCAATTCAGTATTAGGCGTAATAAAATTATTACAACAAGAAACAATATCATTATCTATTTCAAACATATTGTATTTAACGTGCCTGTAATTTAATTTATCTAAAATTTTAGATGCTATAACTTCATTATAAACCTCTAAAGGAAGACCTTTAGTCCCCTTTTTAAGCAAACAACGTTTGTTTCCTATAATTTTCCAACGTTTGATTAATTGGCCTTCAGAAGTATTGTCGGGCGAACAAAAATTAAAATTATGTTTCGAGTGCAACTTATCATTAAATAATAGTTCCCCAATATCATCTGAAAAGTTATTTTCAAAAAAATTAACTTTATTCCATGTTAATGTAGATTTTTCAGGCCTAATCCAATATTGGTCGGATAAAGATAAAGCATAACTACGTTTAAGCAAATCATATTGATTTTGCAATTTATAATGCTCAATAAGTTTTTCCAAATTGTGTCTTGATGCAGGAATAGAACGATTTGCCCACCATTTATTTAATTTGATTTTATTAACCGTTCCTTGTGCCACAATACCATAAGGGGCATATTGCAAATCAAATTCTTCGTTTATTTTTTCTATTTGAAAATAATCATTAAACGAAAAATTTAATATTGGTGTATTTTTGTTAAAAAGAATGAAATTCATTTTTTCACCTTTCATTTATTATAGTTTTTGTTATTGATAATAAATATTATTGCCGATAATATATGTTATTGTCAATAATATATATTATCGGCAAGTAATGTTATCGGCTAAAATCTTTGCCAGTTCTTTCTTTTGGCCTTGGCACAAGTCGGGGTTTTGGTTTTTTAGTACTTGATAATGTTTTTTCTTGATTTTTTTGGTAATTTTGGATTTCTGATTCCATTGTTTTTATTTCAAAATCATAATTTATCCCTTCTTTTTCAACATATTTTTTAAAAATTAACAACCTCATTAGCTCTTTAGCTTCGTATTTTCTCATAATCCTTGCTTTTTCAATTTGGTTAGAAAAAGATATTTTAATTATTTCTTCTTTTATATAATCGGCACTATGCTCTGGATGCATTACTTTCTTTTCCCGTAGAATATTTTCAATATATCCCTCTTGCGTTTTAATGACAACATAAGGATTATTTTCTGGTGTATCACATGTTTGTCGTTTAAATTCATTAAAAGCGTCCTTAAAATCTTCCGTATGATATTTTCCTCGTGCCTTATTTATTAGCCAAATTTTTTGGCCTGGATGTTTGTCAGATTCATAATAATGTACGTTAGATGCAATAAAATAACAACTTTTTTGCGGATTTATTATTTTAACAAACATACATTCTCCGGATTTTGCAATAAATTCTAATTTACTCCAATTTTCATCATAATTAATAAGCATAATTTTTCTCCTTTCAAATCGCACATTATCGCCGTAAATTATTTACTTTATTAGGTATCTCTTTTTGTTTTGACACTAATTTAGGTTTTGGCTTTGAATTATCCTTGCATTTAATTTGTTTAATTTCTAAATCACATTCACCGTCAGTTTCTTCAAAAAACATTGAAGCCTTTTCTTCCGCCTCTTCTTTTGTATTTGCTGTAGCAATTATATATCCTTTAGGATTTTCGTAAAAATCATAAACTGCGAAAATCGTTTTGTTGTCTTGCATATTATTTACCTTTTCTTTAAATAATTTAAGGGCATCATCGTATTCCTGAATGTAATGGCCTTGCCCCCATTCAATTTGACCGTTAGTAATTTGAGTTGCGTAAGCAACAACATAAGGTTTATACGTGGTATAATTTCTTCGGATAAGAGCATAATTATTTTTAGCAAATAACAGTTCACATTCGCTTGTGCCATTTAGTAAGATATTTTTAACTTTTCTATCAAGATATGATACATCGGCTTTATACCAATCTTTATTTTTTTGTAAAAGCGAGTCAAGATATTCACACACTGCTTTTTTATTGGCTTCAAATAATTCAGGGTTTTCATTCTCGTATTTAGACGCTTCTTCACTTTCTATAATATAACTTTTACCACCCAGTTCATTTCCCCAATATGCATTGTCTTTATGCGATAATGCTAATTCTTTAGCCCATTCTTTATCAATATTTGCATAGGCAATAGCCCCGTCAATATTATATGACCAAAGATAAAGCCCCAAAGTAGGGTTATATAAATCTTTATCCGCCAATAAAAAATTATACATTTGTTCACTGTTTTCAAATTTGTATTTTTTCACTTTCCGTCTCCTTATTTAACTTATTCCCGATAATACGTATTATTAGGAATAATATTTATTATTACGGGTAATATTTAAAATGTGTCGCCCGGTTGCCCAGGCGACAATTTGGATGTTTTGCGAGTTCCCACTCAAAAGTTGTAATTTTTTTCCTTTTACCGGCTCATTTCAAGGGTTTTGCTTTTAGTGTGGTTTTCGCTTTTAAACACAAGTTTAGCTTTTGGCTTTTCTTGTGTTTTAGCTTTTTCCGTTTCTTCTGCCACCTTCTGCGTTTCTTTAGCTTTTTCCGCTTCTTGCCGCTTTTGCAGTTCGGCATTATAAGCTTCATAAGCCTTTTGAGCTACCCCTGGATTAGCCGCATCAAAAGCATGTATTGCTTTAGCCGCCTCCCCACGTTTCATGCCTTCTTTTGCTTCAATACCACGAATTTTCAGCCCGATAATCTGTTGTTCCGTCATATCAAGCCCTGCAGCATCTTTACGCATTTGGTATTTCTCTTGAAGCTCTTTTTCTTTTTCCGGATTTTCTTTTGCCCACTTATATATGGCTTTTCGCCCTTCAAGGCAGGTCATTCCTTCGGTCATTGGTATGCCACGGTCTTTAAGTCCACGTTTGAGATTATCAGTTAAAGGGCCTTTGTTTTTTTCGTTGACTTCCTTTTTATACTCATTAATCTCTTTCACTCGTTCCGGATGTTCCTTATCCCATACATCCCGAATCTGGTAATACTCTTTTACCGTCATACCTTCTTTTAGCAAAGCAGGGTCACGCTGTTTTAATTCCCATATGTCCATACGGGTCATCGGGCTTTCCAAGCGTTCTTTGATAAGTTTGTCTGCTTCGCCTTGCGTTAAAGTTGGGTCTTTTGCTTGCTTATATAAAGCGATATGCATCATAAGCCCCAAGGTTTTTGTTGAAGCCGGAAGGTCTTTTTTTGCTTCCTTCTCCTGTTTTTGCTGTTGCATTGCATCCAGCACGTCTTGTTGAATTACAACTTTCGTCTCATCAGCCATAATTTTATCCTCCTTTAATGACTGGAAATTTATAGCACACAGTGTCTGCAGTCCACTGGACTATACAATTAATTAAATTGAAATGTTCCGGATGTTAAATTTGATAAAAGATAATAAAGTTTTAAAAGCAAATTTAATAAAAATTCCATAAATTATAAAACTTATAATTCCATTCAGTTTTTCCATAATCTTTAATTTTATCTTCACGTATTTCGCATTGCTTTTTCCCATTTTTCGTATATTTCTTTTTCCACTTTTGAAACTTCATCTTTTGGCAATTCTTTTATTGCTTCAGCATGCATTTTCATTGCGCCCTTTTCTTCGGCATCATTAGCTAACGATGCAATTTTATCTAATATCGGGCTTCCGGTTCTTAAGGAATGTCCACCATATTCTGCCTGTGGCACTTTATTTTTTTCCTTATATAATGGAATACTCGCCCCTGTAGGAATAACAGATACTTTTGTGGCATTATTTTTATCGGAAACTGTTTTAATTTCATAAATTTTTGCCTTTCCCCGTAAAGTTAAGTCATTAAATTTCACGGCAAGAGATGAATTTGAATTTACCGTTTGAAAAATATAATATTTTTGGTTTTCAATCATCTTACAAGGCAAATCTTCGCACTTTTCTGTTCCGTAAAGCCGTGTTTGAGGTGACACAAGTGGCGGAATTTTACTTCTGAATAAAATTTCATTACCATCAACTTCGGAAAGCTCTTTATATGCCTTGTCTGCACGCTCTAATTTACGCTCTGCAATAAATATTTTCCGGTTAATTTCTTTAAGTTTTGGCAATTCAATAGCATTTATTGCTTTTATTTTGTTGATTTCCACATCTCGCTTGGCAGTAAATTCAGGCGTTGCCATAATTTTTTTTAATTCCCCAATTTGAGTGCCTAATTCACGTTTACGTTGATGCGGTTCATCATATTTTTTATACCATTCTTCTAATTTTGTATTTTGTTCCTTTTCATCAGGAATATTGTCTTTTATTAAATGGTATTCTTCCCATAGTTCTTTTTTTTTTTAGAAAGTTTATAGTATTCAACAACAAGAGGCTTATATTTTCCGTTCAGCACCCGGTCAGTTGCGGTTGCCCGAATGGATTTTTCAAATATAACTTTTGATTTAAGTTCTTTTGCAGTTTTTTCATAACGCTCAAGTAAATGTTGTTGTTCCCAAACTCTAATTTTAAGTTCGTCACGTAAATTATTTACGCTTATTGCAAAAGGTTGTTCCGGGTCAATATCTTCAAGATTTTTTGTAATAGATTGATTGTCAATTAAATAGTTATATCTTTGTACTTGAATATCTTTTGCCAATCGGCGCAAATTATAATCATAAGCAAATTCAATAATTTTTTTATCTTTAATTTTTTGAATATCAATTTCTGTTAAAACATTAATATTGGTTTTATACAATTTAATTGCTTGATTAATTTGGGCAGTATTTTTTTTATTTCTGTAAGCGCCACCAAGATGTTCAGGCGCTTTCCGACAAAAATATTCAATGTTCTCTATTATTCCTTTAGCAATTTTTTCTTCTTTTTGGGCTTCTAAAGTACGTTCATCAATTCTGCAGTCAAGCCCTCGTTCTTTAAATTTGGCATTGACTATTGCCGCCCATTGATGCCGCATTTCAATAGTACCGTTTCTGTCCTGATAATAGCGGTCGGCTTTATATCCGCCGGTTAATTTGCCATCTTCTGTTTTTGAATATCTTTGAAAATATTTGGTCTCATCAAGAGGCCTATTTTTTTCTATTTCCAATTCAGAAAACATCAGATGACAATGAATGTTTCTGTGTTCATTATCAAAATGAGCAACCTTATCATGGACGGCAAAAGTATAAGCGTGCTTATCTTTAATGCCTGTTATCTCCATAAGTTTATAAACACATTCAATGTTATCTTCAATAGATAATTCTTCTTGAAGCCCCAAAATAAATTCACGGTAAGCACGGCCATTTGTTCTTCTATGACTTTCAGCCGCACTCCAAAAATCAGCAGGATTATTTGCCCATTCCGGCAAATTACCGGATTCACTGAAAACAAGGTCTTCCGTTCGGCCCTTTATCCGTACATATTGTCCTTCACGGGAAATATACTCAAAGTGTGTTTTAGTATTTATTTTAATTCCCGTTCTTGTTATTCCATGCGGTTTATTCATAAAACAGTAGTGCATTTTGTTTTTTTTACTGACATAAAAATTTATTATAATCAACGGCGTAGCCATACAGCTTGCTGTCACCGTGCAAACGGTCGCATGAGCATTTCTCAAAGAGAAATGCGTAAATGCGCATTCACTATTGTTTTTTATAATACATTTGTTTTTTGGGTTTGTCAAGAAAATTTATTTGTAATATTGACAATTTATTTTATGAATGATAATATAACAAGCATAAAATGTAAAAGGAGTGGTGATAAAATGAAATTTGAAGATTTAAAAAAAATTACTGTTGATGAAATTAAAAATGATATTGAAATGTACGCATGTGGAGAAAAAAGTTCTATATTGGGTATTGTATATGATAATAATCTGATGCTTTATGATAAATTACTTGTTCAATATCATTGGTATGATAAAGCGTTTGACGATGTTGCCAAAAATACCTATAGACCATTAATTGATGCTGAAGAAAAGCAAATTGAAAAATATGCAAATTATATTGCGGAAGAAGTTAAATTTTTAATAGATAGACATTTTCAGAATTGGGAAAAAAAGGGAAGAGAAAGTATAAATATTACTATTGACGATGTTAAGAAACCTAAAGCTAAATTAGTTTCAAATTCAAGAACACAAGTGTCACATGGAACAACATTAATGAGGTAAGGAGAAAACAGATGGCACAAGAATTTTTTACTCCAAAAGGAAATATTGACAAGATTTTTCCAAAAGAGGCCCGTGGACGCTTTGAGATGGATTTGGCAAATTTACGTTACGAAAAAGATATTGCACAAAAGAGAAACGTTGTGCTTTTATTTTTAATTGCGGTTTGTGTCGGTGTTATGTGTTACATAAATTTAACCGCTAATTTTAAAACTTATGTTGTTCGTGTTGATAATGCAACAGGACGAGCTGAATTAGGCGGTCAATTAGTTGCAACCAATTATGAGCCACGGGATGCGGAGCTTAAATATTTTATTTCAGATTTTATTAGGCGGATAAGGACTGTTCCCCTTGACCCTATTTTGTATAAGGAAAATTGGCGTACCGCCCAATATTTCTTAATTCCCCTGGCAGCGTCAAAATTAAATAATATGATTACTCAAGAAAATCAAATTGCAAGATTGGGTTCTGTAACCACTCAAGTTACAATTCGGTCTTTGCAAAAACAGCCAGGTTTAGAAAATACATTTCAAGTGCGTTGGTCAGAAGAAAATTTTGAAACCAACGGCACATATAATAAAGAAATTAATTTTTATGTCGGATTATTTTCTCTTGTTATTATTCCGCCAACTAACGAAACGGAATTAACCGCCAATCCTTTAGGTATAAAAATTGGTGATTTAAGTTATGCAAGAGAGGTAATTAAATGAATATTCGTCATTTTAAATTCCTTTATAGAAATGCAAGATTTTTCAGCACACCGATTATTTTTTTATCGGCAGTGCTGATTGTCTCGCATTTTTCTTTTGCATTTGCGGAAGAATATCAGGGGTATGAAGTTAAAGCAAAATATACTTATGATGATGCGGATATTTCCGGTTCTCAATTAACTTTTGAATATCTCCCACAGTCTCTTTACGAAATTAATTGTAAGACAGGGCATATAACAGACATTGTTTTAAAACAGGGAGAGACAATTCAATATATTGGCGCCGGAGACACAGCACAATGGATGGTTGATAATACAGTTGTTGATGGTACGGCTCATGTTTATGTCAAGCCAAAATTAACAGACATTACTACAAATTTAATTATTAACACTGAATACCATTCATACAGATTAGTTTTAACTTCTACTGATGTTTATCATCCTATTGTCCGTTGGGATTTCACCAAAGAAGATGCGGAAATATTAGAAGAAAATGAAAGAAACAAATATAGAGCAGTAAAAAAATCTAACCAAAAAAACGGACGTATTAAAAAAATTAAATTTTAATTACAAATTAGAGAAAAAGAAAAAGATTGAAGACCATTTTCTACCGGTTTCAATCTATGACGATGGTATTCACACCTATATTAAGATGCAACAAAACAATAAATACGATTTGCCGGTAATTTATAACGTCAACCGTGAAGACGTTTTAACTTTAACTAATTACCGTGTACGAGGAAATTTATTTATTGTTGATAAAGTTTTCACACACGGACGAATTATTTTCACAAACAAAGCAAGTGTTGACTTTGTAAGTTGTAAAAAAAATAAAGGAGAATGATTTTGAATTTTTTGAACAACATTTTAATTAAATTAAAA
The DNA here is from genome assembly GCA_045616505.1 of Candidatus Gastranaerophilaceae bacterium. Taxonomy (GTDB): domain Bacteria; phylum Cyanobacteriota; class Vampirovibrionia; order Gastranaerophilales; family Gastranaerophilaceae; genus JAKSUT01. Next base: position 8,463 of record JAZLGV010000119.1, read on the forward strand.
TTAAAAAAAGCTGATGAAACAGATTACGAATCAGAAAATACCGATGTCATTTCTTCAAATGATGTTATCGGAGATGTTTTCATAGAAGATGAAAACCCTGAAGATGAACATCAAGGCTTAAATAAACAAAAAATTATCTTTGCAGTAGTCGGGTTAGTGGTTTTAGTGTCTGCGTGGACATATTTTTCTTCACAAGGTAATCAATTGACAAACGAACAAACACCGGCAGAAGAAAATATCGTCAAAGTTCCAAATTTATCACAAAACCCGGCAGCAATTTTACCAGACACCTATGGGGAAATTGCAGCAGCAAAAAAGGGAAACGAACAAAAAGCTTCCGAAAATTTACAAACTCCCCCACCTACTCCTGAAATTCCTATTGTACAAGAGCAGCCCATCATTTCTGAGTATGACAGAAACGAAGAAAGACAATATCAGGAAGAGCAATCAAGAATTTTATCTTCAAAAATTGCTTTTGATTTGTCCTCGCCATCAGAAAATACTCAAATTATTTCTTCAAAATATAAAAAGTCCGTCAATAATGCCAAATCGGGATGGACAATTACGGCCGGCTCTGTCATTCCGGCAACAATGTTAACCGGAGCAACAAGCGATATGCCTAATTCAGATGTTGTCGCCCAGGTAAGGCAAGATGTTTACGATTCTAAAACTGGGAAATACATCTTAATTCCCCAAGGGTCAAAAATTTTAGGAACATCAGGAACATTTGCATCACGGGGAAATAAAAGATTAGGCATTGTATTTAACAGATTAGTTTTTCCAAACGGTACATCTATTGATTTACCGAATCAAAACGGCATAGACGGCCCTGGTATGCCTGGGCTTAAGGACAGATACAGTGAACATAGTTCTACTATGGTTCGGACGGCTATTTTATCTGCCGCTTTTTCTGCGGCAGCACAAAGTGCAACCCGTAATTCAGGTGGAACGGATTATACGGCATCTGCCGGTCAAGAAGCCGTTTCCGGGGCGGTAGCAGATGTTATGGATGTTGCAGATCAAATAATTAACAGGGATGCCAATCTTCAACCGTCCATTGTTATCCGACCTGGAACGCAATTTGCGGTTTTCCTCAACAAAGATTTTGTTTTAAAGGAATATCGGGAATAATGCATATTATCGGTAATAACATATATTACTAACAGTAATATGTATTATTACAAATAGTAAAACTTATCACGAATAATAAATATTATTGGAGATAATAAATGAAGTTTAGAAACAGATTAATTTTAGCAACATTAATAATTGCTGGCTCGGTAAGTTTTTCAACTTATAAATTTGCCGCTTATTTAAATTATCAACCTGGCTTAGGCAATCCGCTATTTGTTTATGAAGGCATTAAATTTTACTATCCCTGGTCATATATTACGTGGTTTTCTAAATTTTACAGTTACGCTCCCCATGCATTTCATGCTACGGTTATTTATTTTTTAATCGGTATAATTTTGGCTTTGTTTATTCTTATCGGGGGAAAAGCAAAAAAGCAACTGTCTTCACATGGTACTGCCCGTTGGGCGACTTATGACGATTTGAAACAGATGGAATTAATTTCATCTTCCGGTGTTGTTGTAGGTTTATATGATTCTAAATTTAAAAAATGGGGGCTGTAACAAAATAGCCCCTTTTCATTTGCAAACCATCAAAAACTCAAATAAATCAACAAAACAGAAGGACAGGTGCTTGCCGGACATACGGCAGATACCCGTCCTTCCGCTTTTTTTATAGAATTCTCCCCTAAAAGTGTAACTTTAATAAGTCCTCCGAGGGGGTTTCCATAAAACTTTTCTGTCATTGAATGTTTTTATGCCGCTGTTCTTTCAAGAAATCTTTTGCCGGTACGGTTTGCAGATATCCTGTTGTGCAGTTTGCGGATATTGAACCCGAATGCCAGTAGCATCAGTTCCTTGTAGACGGCTTCCCTGCCCC
>JAZLGV010000120.1:0-4659 GCA_045616505.1 Candidatus Gastranaerophilaceae bacterium
TTTTTTTTGATGGTTTAATAAATTTATTCAAATCTTTATCAAAATCTTAATTAGGAGTATTTATCGAAATTATTTTTTCTAATTCTTTTAATTCTTCAGAAATAACAGAAAAATATTTTTTATATTCTTTAGAAGTCATAAACCCTCTCTTACGTACATTTTTACATAAAAAAAGATAAATTTTATAAAAAAATATTAAACTCTATAACAATTGTTGTTACAAAAATTCACATTCGTTAAAGATTTTAATCATTTTGCCGATTTAATTATAAACTATACATGAATATTCTGCATTAGAAAAGGAGATAATAAATGAAGAAAGCGGCTTGGAAGAAAGGTGTATCATCAACAGAAATAGGTATTCTTATCGCTATTTCAGTTGCTGTGGTAACACTTGGAACAATGATTTTTTACAACAACATCAAAAACACAACCCTAAACAGCAACATGCGACAATCTTTTGGAGGTGGAAGTTCTGCAAACTACACTGCTGAAAACAGAGATTATGCAGCATCTCAAATAGATGTTCAAACCATGGGTGCTCAAGGTTTGGAAATGATGAGAAGAAAAGCTAACAATATGGCTATTGAACTTATTGAAGCTACAAACCCAGAAAAGAAAGCAAATGATATCGCATATTTATCAAAAGCTATAGAAATTATCACTGGCGAAACTCATATTTGTACTTATATGAAAGAAGACTCAGAAAAACATTGTAATAAGTTTTCTCAATACAAATATGTTACAACACTTGGTAATGCTTTAACTATTGTAACACATAATAGTATAGATATGCCAGATAATTCAACGCTTATTGATAACGGTACAAAAGAAACATGTAATGGTGGTCCTTTATCTTGTATGCCTAATAATAATCCTCCAGGCCCTTTACCTCTTGGCTCTAGTGTAGTTAATGCAATCGCAGCATCTGTTTATAAAGACTCTGAAGGCTATCCAACTGCAACAAGAGCCGAAAAAATTGATGCAATCATAGAATTAACAAAAGCCGTTTACTACGATATAGACAAAAACGTAGCACTTATTGATATTGGTTTAGAAGGTACTACTAAAAACCCAACAGATACTATTTCTGATGAAAAAATTAGAATGTATTTAAATGGTTTAGAAGAAAGAATGCATTCATTCTTTAATGACTGTATTTCTGAATTTGGTGGCTTACCAGATGCAGATTGTAGTAACGGAAACTTCTCTGTAAAAGCAAGTGATAGAAATTATTTTAACAATTGGTTAAGTAATTTAAGCAGTAGTCTTTCTAGTTCTTCACTTACAAAAGAAGAAGTCGCAGATATTATCAACGAAGCATTTAAAGACGAAGAAATCAAACGTATTATTCAAAGTGATACTAAAAACAGAGCAATCGAAGAAGATGATGTATTTGGACCTAAGTCTGCATCTACAATAACAAATGAGCTATGTGAATATGCTGGTGGTACTGCTTGTGTCTATGAAGTTGCAGAAGCTTCACATACTGCAAACACAGTTGCTCAAAATCCATTCTTAAAAGGTTGTTATAATTTTTACAATAATATAATCGAAGGTGTTAAAGATACATTTGAAAATATAGGTGGACACTATGTAGAAGCTGCAGTTCAAGTTGCTCAAGATTTTGTTCAAACTGCGGATGAGATTTTTGACGTATGGCAAACAGACGAACCTACTGTTGATAAAGTAATTGATTCAGCAGAAAAAACAAATGAATTTATTGTAGATGTCAGAGATATTGCACATAGTAGTCTTACTGAGGCAAAAGATGTTGTATCTGATGTATATTCAGACAGACCTATTGTAAAAACAATTGCAAATGCAGCATTAACTGTTGTTGATGTATCAATACAAGCAGCAACATACGTTGCTCAAGCAGCTGTTAAAGTAGTTGAAACAGGAGCAAAAGTAGTAAAAGCAATAGGTGGTTTCTTCAAAAAATTATTCGGATAATGATATTTGAATAGAAAAAGAAAAGAGCCGAAGCGAATGCTTCGGCTCTTTTCTTTTTCTATAAATTTTACCAAAAAGAACGTTTCATTCTTATTTTTGCATTTTCATCATACATATATTCTTTATACCAACGACCTTTAAATTTTTTATCTGGTGTAAAAATATATTGATCATCACCTGACAAATTATAAAAAGCAGCAACCATTTTACCAGTTCTATCATATTGATAAGACCAATAAGGATATTTAGGAAAAGCAGAAGAAACTTTATCTATCCATCTTAAATTTCCCATAGCATCATAATAATAAACAACTTCCATCTTTGACTTATATTGAATACCATAAGCAACCATCAAATTTTTCCAATAAAAGCCACATAAATATCTATCTTTATCTTCTTTTTTACCTCTTCTTATCGCATCAAAATCTTCTAAATAATTTTTATTTTTCCATTCGTTTATATTTTCAGCTTTGAACGAGGCTTTGTCATATTTCAAAACTGTCCCCTCATTAAAAAGCAAATCTCTAACTTCATTAATATCTGATTCTATTTGAGATTTTGAGGTATTTAGCCAATTAAAAGTGACTGACGATTCCAAAACTTTTTCTTGAGCAAGAACTTGAAGATTTGCAAAAAATAACAAAAATAATAAAGTTGTAAATATTTTTTTCATAATATAATTATATTATGGATTACTTAGAAAACAAGTTTGATACTATTGTAGTTGGAGCAGGACACGCAGGTTGTGAAGCCGCTCTTGCTTGTGCAAATTTAGGTTTAAAAGTTCTTTTATGTTCTCTTAACCTTGATAACATCGCACTTATGCCTTGCAATCCAGCTATTGGAGGCCCTGCAAAATCTACACTTGTTAGAGAAATAGATGCTCTTGGTGGTGCAATGGGTATTGCAGCAGATGCCACTTATGTTCAAATGAAAATGTTAAATTCTTCAAAAGGACCTGCAGTTAGAGCATTAAGAGCCCAATCTGACAAAAAACAATATATGGCTTTTATGCGTAACCTTATTGAAAGCAACGAAAACATTTATCTTAAACAAACTTGTGTAACAGAATTAATTGTCGAAAAAGACGAAGTTCGTGGTGTTGTTGATAGATACGGAATAGAATATTTCGCACCAACTGTTATTTTAACAACAGGAACATCACTTTCAGGAAAAATATTTGTCGGTCTAAAATCTTACGATGCAGGAAGATTGGGAGAAATGCCAGCAATAGGACTTTCTGACAGCCTTTCAAAATTAGGTTTTACAGTAAAAAAATTAAAAACAGGTACACCTGCAAGAATTGATAGAAGAACAATCGATTTTTCAAAAATGATTGAACAACCTGGGGACAAAGAACTAAACTTTTATTCATTCAGACCAAATAGACCAATAAGAGAACAAGTTCCTTGTTATTTAACTCATACAACAGAAGAAACTCACAAAATCATTAAAGAAAATCTTGATAAATCACCTATGTATCAGGGTTTAATACACGGAGTTGGTCCAAGATATTGTCCTTCAATAGAAGATAAAATTGTCAGATTTGCTTCAAACCCTTCACATCATATTTTTATAGAACCAGAGGGATTAAGCACTTATGAAGTTTATGTTCAAGGTTTTTCAACAAGTTTGCCTCACGAAGTTCAATTCAAAATGCTTCGTTCACTTCCTGGACTTGAAAATTGTCACATTATAAAACCAGCCTACGCAGTCGAATATGATTACATTCCGGCTGTTCAAATAACACATTCTTTGATGACAAAACTTGTAAAAGGCTTATTCAACGCAGGACAAATAAACGGAACATCTGGTTATGAAGAAGCTGCTGCTCAAGGTTTAATTGCAGGTATTAATGCTTATAACTACCTAAATCATTCAGAAATGCTTGAACTTTCAAGAAGTTCATCTTACATTGGCACATTAATTGATGATTTAGTTACAAAAGATATTCAAGACCCATATAGAATGTTAACTTCTCGTTCTGAATACAGATTATTGTTAAGACAAGACAATGCAGATGCTCGTTTAACACCAATCGGACACAAAATTGGACTTATTGATGATACTCAATTTGAAGTCTTTACAAACAAACAAGAAGCAATAAAAAAAGAACTTGAAAGACTTGCAATAGATAAAATTCCAATGGAAAGAGCAGAAGAAGTAAATAAAATTTTTGAAGGAAAAACTGAAAAAATTGACAGAGGCATAAAACTTTTAGAATTACTAAAACGTCCAAATGTTGATTATGACTTAATCAAACAAGTTGATAAAAAAACAGAAGAATTAAATTTGTCAAAAGATGTGACAGAGCAAATTGAAATATTAATCAAATACGACGGTTACATCAAACGTCAACAAATGCAAATTGACCAATCAGCAAAACTAGAAAAAATCAAAATTCCTGCGAATATTGATTACAAACAAATCACACAAATTTCTTCTGAAACAAAAGAAAAACTTGAAAAAATCAGACCAACAACACTTGCGCAGGCTTCACGTATAGGCGGAGTAAAACCTGCTGATATTTCAATTTTGATGGTGTTACTTGAAAAACATCAACTTGCAACAATACAGGAATAATAATGATAGAAATTATAAAAGAAACTAAAAGTGCCGAAGGACGCGAAATAAAACTTTTTGGAGATATAAAAACACCATTTGATAAAACTATACTTATTATTGGTGTTTTTCACGGCGAAG
>JAZLGV010000121.1:0-5462 GCA_045616505.1 Candidatus Gastranaerophilaceae bacterium
ATTGGGATAAAAGTAAAGGCATAGATGAAGATTTTGAATTTCACACTCGTTGGATAAATGCTTGTCGTAGAGTTTTAAAACCAAATGGAACTATTTGGATATCAGGAACTTATCATTCTATTTATGCTTGTGGTTTTGCATTACAAAAAGCAGATTTTAAAATTTTAAACGATATTTGTTGGTTTAAGCCAAATGCTTCTCCTAATATGAGTTGTAGATATTTTACTGCAAGTCATGAAACACTTTTATGGGCAATAAAAGATAAAAATGCAAAACATACATTTAATTATGATTTAATGAAAAATGGTGATTGGAGTAAAGATGAAATTAAAAAACCTAACAAACAAATGCGTTCGGTTTGGCAAATTGATACTCCAAAATCTTATGAAAAAACTTTTGGGAAACACCCAACTCAAAAACCTTTAGAATTATTAAGACGCATAATTCTTGCTTCAACTAACGAAAACGATTTAATTTTAGATCCATTTACAGGAAGTTCTACAACTGGTATAATGGCATTAAGATTAGGAAGAAAATTTATAGGGATTGATTTAGAAAAAGAATATTTAGACCTTTCAATAAAAAGGTTTGAAGATGATTTTTTAAAAAATAGCAAAAAATGGCAATAGTTTTAGAAAAATTACAACAAGAAACATATCCAATAGTAAAATGGGTTGGCGGTAAACGACAACTTATGTTTGAGTTGTTGAAAAATATGCCAAAATCTTATAACCGCTATTTTGAGCCGTTTATTGGTGGTGGTGCATTATTTTTTGAACTTTATCCAAATAAAGCATATATTTCCGACACAAATGAAGAATTAATTAATTTATATCAAGTAGTTAGAGATAATGTTTACGAACTTATTAATGATTTAAATAAGCATGAAGTTTCAAAAGAATATTTTTTAAAAATCAGAAATTTAGATAGAACATCTAAATATAAAAAATTGTCAAATGTAGAAAAAGCAAGTCGTGTTATATATTTGAATAGAACTTGTTTTAATGGATTATATAGAGTAAATTCTCAAGGTCAATTTAATGTACCGTTCGGGAATTATAAAAATCCACGAATTATTGATGCAGATAATTTATTGAATTGTTCTAACTTATTAAAAAAAACAGAAATAAAATGTGCTGATTTTTCAGAAATTTTAAATAAAGCTCAAAAAGGTGATTTTGTTTATTTTGATCCGCCTTATGTACCTTTGAATGAAACATCAAGTTTTACTTCATACACAAAAGACGGCTTTGATATTGATATGCAATTCAAACTACGTGATGTTTGCGATGAGTTAGATTCAATGGGTGTAAAATTTATGCTTTCAAATTCTGACACAAAATTGGTAAATGAATTGTATGCAAATTATGAAATAAAAAAAGTTTTTGCTTCACGTGCAATAAATGCAAATGCAGATGGCAGAGGAAAAATTACAGAAGTTCTAGTGAGGAATTATTAAATGCCTATAGATTTAAATGATTTAATTAAAACAATGACAAAGGGAGCACTTATTCCTTTATGGGCTGAAAGAATAAATGGCAAATATATTATAGCGGTTTATCAAGGAAGTATAAGTCCGTATGACATTTTAATAAAATATCGTCAATTAGAAAATAATAAGTGGTCATCAATAAGAACACCCAAACATATTCATTGGGCTGTAGACATATTAATTAAAATGTATCAAGACAAAGAAAAAACACAATCTTTTCTTAATATGTTAATAGAAATGTGGGATAACACCAAACCAATCAAATCTGTTGTAGATAGAAACCAAAAGTTAAATATCGATTTTTTACTAAAAGATTTTGAAGAAAATTGTTCTGAATATTTAACACTTAATAATAATGGAGAATATAGTATAAAATTTTTAATTATTCTTGCAAAATTATTGATGTTACAAGAAAAAACCAATAGAGAAGATGCTTATATGTTTAAAAACCTTTTGGAAACATTAAAAAATTGTGATGGCAGTATATGGAAAATGGTTTCAACAGCCTCTTTTCGTGGAAGATAGGATGTTTTATGAAAAGAAATTTTTATGAATGGTTATCTACTTTTAGACCTTGCATTGCAGATTATTGTTATTATGTTGATTTTGATAAAGTAAATAATAATGTTGATAATATTAAAGTTGAATTAAATATTTTAAATTCTCTTGTTGGTTCTAAAAATATTGAAAATGATTTTGTTGAAATTATAAAAAAATACCCAGAAACTTTAAAATGTATTCCGTTGTTATTAGCAGTTCGGAGTAATGAAATATCTGTTACTGATGCAGATGGAGAATATAATTTTTCTTTTGACAAGTGCAATTACAGTATAGATGAATACAAAATGTTTATGAGAAAAACTAAATTATTTGATTTGCTTGAAAACCATATCGTAAGTAATTTAGTAGATTATGCAACAGGCGTAGAAACAGGTTTGGACAGTAACGGTCGTAAAAATCGTGGCGGTCACTTGATGGAAAATTTGGTTGAAGATTACATTCAAAAAGCAGGTTTTGTAAAAGGTACAAATTATTTTAAAGAAATGTACATTCACGAAATTGAAAACAAATGGAATGTTGATTTATCAGCAATTTCTAATCAAGGAAAAATGGAAAAGCGTTTTGATTTTGTTATAAAAACTGATAAGCAAATTTATGTAATTGAAACTAATTTTTATTCAAGCGGTGGTTCAAAACTCAATGAAACAGCAAGAAGTTATAAAACACTTGCGCAAGAAGTTGCAACAATAGACAGTGTAACTTTTGTTTGGTTTACTGATGGTTGCGGATGGAACAGTGCAAGACATAACCTTGAAGAAACATTTGACGTTTTGGATACGGTTTATAATATAAATGATTTGGAAAATGATATATTGATAAAATTATTATAGGAAGAAAAAATATATCAAAATTAAATATTGTTATTATTTGTTGATAAAAATATTAAAAAAGGAATTTGATTTGGATTATACAATTAGAAAAATGATTAAATCTGATGAAGAAGAAATTTTGAAAATGATGGAAGTTTTTTATTCTTCAGATGCTGTTTCAACAAATGGTAGTGTTGAAATTTTTAAAAAAGATTTTGATATGTGTATAGAGTCATCTGTTTTAGAGGGTTATGTTTTTTGCAAAGATGATGAGATTTTAGGATATTCTATGCTTGCCAAAAGTTTTTCAACGGAGTTTGGAAAAGAATGTATTTGGTTTGAAGATTTTTATTTAAAACCACAATATAGAGGTTTGCATATTATCCCTGAATTTATTAAATATATAAAAAATTTATATCCAAATGTGTTATTTAGGGTTGAAGCAGAAAAAGAAAACACTCACGCATTACACGTTTATAAAAAATCTGGTTTTCAAGAACTTCCTTATATAGAACTAAAAATGTAAAACTTTACAAAGTGTAATAAATTTTAAAGTTTATTTATTTATATGTCGTTAAACCATGTAGAGAAAGATATGGAGTGCAAAAATGGGTTTTTTTAAAACCTTAAACGACATTAAAAATAATAGTTCCAAACTTGAAAGTTGGGAACAGCAAAGTGCTGACACCGACGCAAAAAGGGAAGAGCTAAATAAAAAACGTGAGTATAAACAAGAAGAAATCAAAGCTGCTCAGGCTTTGGGTGAAACCATTATTGACGTTGTTGATATAATGGATAATCATTCTGAAAGCGTTTCTGAAAATGTTGAAACTGCTATAATGCCTGTTGTTGAAGCAGCTCCAATAGCAGTTTTGTTTGGGTCTTTTGCACTTGCGACAAAAAAAATTTTTGAACCAGCTTTGAAAAAGATTAGAAGCATAGAAAAAGAGTTTAAGCAAAGACCTGAAGTTAAAGAATTATTAGAAAAATTAAATAAAAATGGTAAATATCATTCTTTAAGTTCATTGACGAATAATATTGAAGTTAACAAGATTAAGGATTCTGCACTTAAAAAAGAAGCAAAGGAAACAGGTGAAAAACTTTTAAAAGCTACTGCAAAAGAAACTAAAAAGATAAAAGGTGGTGTTATCGGTGCAATTGCTTTAACTTTAGCAACTTTTGTAGGGGCAAATGTTTTTGGTGCAAAAATTCAAGTAAGAAGTTCAAAAATTGCGAGATATCAAGCAAGAGAAGAGTTGAAGGACGAAAAAGATTTTGTTCAATATACTCCTGAACAAATTGAAAAAGCTAAAGCAGAACTTGAAGCAAATCCTGAATTGAAAAGAGAAAAGCAAAAATCAAAATTAAAACAAGGATTTTTGCCAAGTATTATAAATTTGTTTAGAGATGAAAAAGCATATCGTGAAAATAGAAAAGATTATAATTTAGAAGATAAAAAAGTTAAAAGAGATTTATCTCCAGAAGAATTAGAAAAAGCAGAAAAAGATAAAGAAGTAATTCAAAGAACAATTAAAAAAATCAACAATGAAGCAGAAAAGTATTCTGAAAATATGGAAGTTGCTTCAGGTGTTCTTATTGGTGGCACACCATGGCTTGGTGCAGGTGTAGGTGTTGCTATTTCTTGGATTATGGAAAAAACAGGAATAATCAAAAATTTCGTATCAAAAACAGTTGAAAAATTGGGTTCTGATGATGCTAAACAAGCATACGAAGAATTAAATAAAATGGGTAAAGATGTTTCAAAATCTAAGAAAATAAAATCATTTTTCAATTTTGCAAAAGAAATGTTTAGTATTGAAGATAAAAAATTTAATGTAAAAAGAAGTCCGTATAGTGTAAAAGAAGTAATTCAAGAAGAAGGTTTATCAAATGCTTTGAAAAAAGCGGCAGCAGTTGCATCTTCTACTTCAAAAGGTAGCAAGGCTTTAATCGGTGTTATCGGCGGCTTTGCAACAGGTATTGTTGGCGCATTTATGGGCATGAAAATGCAAAAAGAAGCCGCAAGAGCAGGTCGTTATACTGCAAAACGTGAATTAGAAAAAGATCCGATGAATTTTATCGGTTATACAAAAGATGAATTGGCACAAACAGATGCGAAAGATACTTCTAAAAAGACATCTAAAGTTAAAGAAGTGATAACTTTTATTCCGACATGTATAAAACAATATTTTGATTATATGAAATATAAGAAAACTGAATTTAAAGAAAATCAAATATTGAAAAATCAGTTGAAAAAACAAGACGTTACAGAAGAACAATTGAAAGAAGCTAAAAATCTTCAAAATAAATTGTTTGTAACTTTTGAAAATGTTGATGATAAATCTCAAGAGTATTCAGAATCAATGGAAGCTACTTGTGAAATGGCAAAACCAATTATTATCTACGCAGGTTATATTGCAATGATTGCTCCGTTTTTTGCAATTTTATCTGCTATTGCGAAGGGTAAATTATCTCCAAATAAAGTTGTAGATAAAGTTTCTCAAGTTATGGCTGATTCTTCAAAATTTATGAAGAGTAAGTTTGTAAAAAAATATTTGAATGAAGTTTCTGAAAATGTTTCAAATGTTGTTCAAAGTACA
>JAZLGV010000122.1:0-35318 GCA_045616505.1 Candidatus Gastranaerophilaceae bacterium
GACAAAGCACTATTGCCTGGAACTCAAGGCGGGCCATTGGAACACATAATTGCTGCAAAAGCTATCGCGTTACTAGAAGCATCTAAACCTGAATTTAAAAAATACGCAGAACAAATCGTTAAAAACGCAAAAGCATTAGCAAACGGTTTAATGGATGAAACAATGGACATAATCGGCGGTTGTACAGGAAACCATGTTATGACATTGGATTTAAGAAAATTCAACAAAACCGGTAAAGATATCGCAAATGTGTTAGAAAAAGTAGGTATCACTGCAAACAAAAACACAGTACCAAACGACCCACAAAGTCCATTTGTTACAAGCGGAGTAAGATTAGGAACTGCAGCAGTAACAACAAGAGGATTTGTTGAAGAAGATATGACAGAAGTTGCAAAAATTATTGCATCTGCAGTATTTTCGTCAGATAATGAACTTGGGTTAGCAAATTTGAGAGAACGTTCTTCAAAACTTTGTGCAAAATACCCACTATATTAGTAATTTAAGGAATATGTTATGATTAAACTTTCAGAGGCACATATTATTGGTGCTATTATTTCATTTTTATTAGGGGTATTTATAGTACCATTTGTAATTAGTTTTTCAAAAAAACAAGGACTAATTGATGTTCCAAATGAAAGAAAAATTCATACAAAACCTATTTCAAGATTAGGCGGAGTTGCAATTTGGCTAAGCACAATGCTATCATTCTTATTTTTAGTATTACTTAGCTACTACCCTCACGGAAGCCTTTTATCAGGAATTTTACTTGGTAGTTCATTAATGTTCTTATTAGGATTAATTGATGATGTTTATAATTTGAGTGCAAAATTCAAATTATTAATTCAAATAATGATTGCAACACTAGTATTTTTCTTAGGTGTTAGAATTGATTCGCTTTCAGTTATATTTGTCCATAGCGAAACATTAAATTTAGCAGTTTCATATATTGCAACAATATTATGGATTGTAGGAATAAGCAACGCAGTTAACTTTATAGACGGTATTGACGGTCTTGCAGGCTCTGTAATCACAGTAAATTCCATAACATTAGGCATTATCGCAGTAGCAATGGTTCCAGCAAGTCCAATAAGTGCATTAATCGCTTTTATTTTAGCTGGTTCAATGTTAGCATTTTTATCTTACAACTACAACCCTGCAAAAATATTTATGGGTGACAGTGGAGCTTTATTTGCTGGATTTTTACTTGCAACATTATCTATCACAGGAGTAATGAAAGCCGCTGCATTAGCAATAATGTTGCCATTTGTAGTTTTAGCAGTTCCTATCATTGACATAACATACTCTTCTTTAAGACGTATTAGCAAAGGTTCTTCACCATTTGTTGCAGATGCAGAACACATTCACCACAAATTATTAAAACACGGTTTTTCTCAAAATATGACCGTTGCAATTTTAACATCAATTGCAATTGTAGCCGGAGCTTTTGCATCATTCTTCATTGGCTCAATAAAAAATTACATCGTTTATATATTCGGACTACTACTAATAATGTTTGCGATTAATTTTATCAGCTTATATGCAAAGAAAAATAAATAAATAAATAAAATAACAAATAAAAAAGAGTTCAACAATAATAATTGAACTCTTTTTTATTCATACTTTTTATATGCTTACAAAAAACAACAATTAATTAATTGTATAAACTTTTTTGTAATAAGCGGCAACACCAAAAATAGTCAGAACAATATTTGGAATCCATGCTGCCAACATAGGAGCAATACCACCACTTTCTCCGACCGAAATTGATAAAGCCCTTATCAAATAATATGCAAAAATTATAAGAATACTAAACAAAAATCCTCTATTATATCTAACTCTAGGTGGAGTAATTGCAAGAGGTAAACCTACCAAAACAAGAGCAATTGTTGTAAGAGGTAATGCAAGTTTATCATGCAATGATATAATATAAAAATTCTTTTGTTTATCCAATTTATCTGAATTTTGTGCGATATATTTCAACAATTTTGAAAAATTAAGTTCCTTGGTTGTATTAGCATTAAGTTCTCGAGACAAATCCATACCAAATTGAGCTTGAGAATTTTCAAAAAGAGTCGTATTCAAAATTTGTTGGCTCATTGTAATTGTATAAATAGCACCTCTATTAAATTCCCAACCTGCAGGAGAAGTAGAACCGTCTTGCGCTTGCAAAACTTGAATTGTACCTTGTTTTGAAAAATCCAAAACAGTTATATCGTGTAAAGTTTTATCTTTACAACTTCCTACATAAAACAATCTTCTCAATAACCCTTGTTCAGAAACATCTTTAAACACAAAATTTTCTTTGCCATCAGGAATATTCTTTTTTCCCAAAGACCAAATTGCAAGGTCTTTTGATTGTTTTGTAACAACTGGAACAACTGTTTCATTAATCACGAAACTTGCAATTGACATAAGAATTGCGAAAACAAATATAGGTTTTGCTATTCTATCCAAACCTATCCCACAAGAACGCATTACTGTAATTTCTGAGTTCAAACTTAATTTGTTAAGAGTCATAACAGTAGCAAGCAAAACGCCCATAGGAATTGTCATAACAAAAACTGATGGAAGATTTAATATTATAATCATCAATGCTATCTTGAACGGAATACCATATAAAGAAATTTGTTTAATAAGAGTAATAAAAGTATCAGATGCAAAAATAATAGATGTAAAAATCAAAACACCCATTATAAAGACTTCTATTACTTGTCTTAATATATATATGTCTAATATTTTGATATCTTTTATAAATTTATCTATTTTATTTTTTATAATTTCAAGCATAACTTCATTCTATATTAAAAATAAATTAAAAAAAAGAAAAATATTATTATTTACATATCTATTTTTATTTTTCTAAATAATCAACAAAATCATTAGCCGTTTTAAATACAATTTTTGCACCGGCTAGCTTTAACAAATTCGATAATTCATCACTCTTATCGTGAGGAGGCAAAACGCCAACACCTTCGACATTCGACATTTTAGCCGCTTTCATATCATCAACTGTATCGCCTAAAAAATAATATTTTTCAGAATTTAATTCTTCTTTTATTAATTCAATTCCTAAATTATCAGGTTTTTGATGATTAATACCAACTTCCTGCATAGTAATAATCGGATAAAAATATTTATTCCAATCATGCTTTTTTAATGTTCTCTGAGTATCGTGTTGAGTTCTTCCTGTAAATATCGCTAAATTATAATTCTTCGATAAAACATCAAAAAACTTATTATCAACTAATGGCGTTTCTTTTTCAGACAATACTTTATAAATATTTTCAAAATATTCAACCAGCTCATCTTTATTAACGATTATATTTATCTTACCCAAAAGAAATTCAACCATATCCCAGTCATTGTTATGACCACCTGACTTTTTTAATTTTGAAACTTCTTCTAATGGAAGTTCCAAACCTGAATAATGTTTGTATGTATCCGCTGCAGCAACTCTAAAAGAATTACTAGCATCTATCAAAACACCATCCATATCAAATATTATAGTTTGTTTTTTATTACTTTTCATAAAGATATTATACTATAAAAGTGCAATATGATATAATTTATACATGAAAAAAACACTTTGTTTTCTATTAATATTAATATTATCCGTTCTTGGAAAATTCGTATTTGCTAATGAACAAACAATAAAAATTGTTTACCCTAAAACCAATCCAGCAAAGATTTACGGGACTAGTACATTTTTTATTGGAAATGCAAATCCTAAAAAAGATTTTTATATCAATGGTGAAAAAATCAAATTATCAAAAAACGGCTCTTTTGCATATTATGTCAAAAATTTAAAACCACAAAAAAACACTTTCGTTATGACTTCTGGAAAAGAGCAATTAACTTTTGATTTAATTTCCTACACATCAAACAAAAATTACAAAGAAAAAAAACTTATTGAATTTGAAAAAACTCAATATATTACAACATCACAAAATACAACATTAAGAAAAACCCCAATAGATGCGGGAATAAATAGACTCGCACAACTCCCTCTTGGTACAAAAGTTATCGTAAACGGGGAAAAAGGAAGTTTTGCAAGAATTTATTTAAACGAAAAAACAAACGGATGGATATTAAAAAAAGATTTAAAAAAACTAAATAAAACAAACCCAGATTACTCAGATTTTCTTTCATATAACATTAGAGAAGATGATGAGTTTAATTACTACGAAGTTGAATTATCTTCTATCGTACCTTATTCAATCTCACAAAATGAAGCAATTTCAATCAATCTATTTAATATAAACAATACAGAAAACAATCTTTATTCAATAAACACTCCTTCTCAAAAATTTATCGGATATGAAACTTATTTTGAAGGAAACAAATTTATTTTAAAAGTCAGAAAACCACTAAACATAACAAAAAAACTAAACGGAATAACTATTTTAGTTGATGCAGGACACGGTGGTAATGAGCTTGGTGCAATTGGTTGTGGCGGAATAAACGAAAAAGATTTTAATTTACGCATGGCAAAATTAGTTCAAAAAGAATTAAAAAAACGTGGCGCAACCGTTATTATGACACGAGAAGAAGATATACAAATTTCGTTGCAAGATAGAGTACAAATGGCAAAAAATAACAACGCCATTGTTTCATTAAGTTTGCACAGTAATGCTGTTCCTGATTACAAAAATCCATTGGAAAATCAAGGTGCAAGCGTTTATTACTACCAAAATCAAGCGAAACCACTTGCAGATGCGATACTTCAAGAACTAATAACAAAAACAAAACTTTCAAACGACAGAGTTCGTCAAGGAAGTCTTGCTCTTACTCGTCCAACATCAGCAGTTAGTGTTTTAATAGAAATTGGCTATATGATTAACCCAAATGATTACGACCTATTAATCACAAAAAGATTTCAAAAAAAATGTGCCAAGGCCATTGTGCGTGGGGTTGAAAATTATCTAACAACTAATTAATTGTTTTATTTTTGACAAATCTTCAACCATTACTTGCTGCTTATCTTTAATTCGACATAAAGGACTAGGATGAAGAATTGGAACAGCTTTAAAAGTTTTTCCATTTATATCTATTGAAATTTCTTTCCCATGAATTTCTGTTATTTTCTTATCTTTAACAAATTCAGTTAATGCCGTTGTACCACAAAGAATAACAATTTGAGGATTAACGGCTAAAATTTGTTCATATAAATATTTACGACATGCGTCTTTTTCATTTGTTTTAGGAACTCTATTTTTAGGCGGACGACATTTAATAATATTAGCAATAAATAAATCTTGTTCTCTTGAAAGTCCAGCTTCTTCCAAATATTTATCCAAAAGTTTTCCAGCTCGACCGACGAAAGGTTTACCTTCTAAATCTTCTTGTTCTCCTGGAGCTTCACCAATCAAAAAAAGCTTGGCATTATCATTTCCACTAGAAAAGACTATATTAGTTCTAGTTTTGTGTAAATCACACAATGTACAATTTTCACATTCTGATTTTATTTTTTCTAAAGTATCCATAAGAAAATTATACATAAAAAAAATCACCTTTTTAAAAAAGGTGATTTTTTGTATTTTTAAACAATTACTACTTGATGTTTGCAAATGTCCAAGCATCAAAACTTGGTTTTTCAGTAATTGACATTGTTTTCTTTTCGCCTTCTGCTGAAAGATCAGAGTGAGCGATTGGATTATACAATCTGTTATAGTATTCAATAACCATTCTATCTGAATTAAAGTAAGCCATTGATGTACGGATTGCTTGTTGCATCAATCTTGCCCATTCAGTTTTGTTTTCATAGTAAGTTGGAATAATTATGTTTTCTAATTTATCCATCATACATTCATGATCTTTCCAATGACGTTCTTCCCAAGGCATTTCATCATCAAGTCCATCATATTCAATAGTATAACCATTAACACCATCAAATGTACCTTCAACAGTCCAGCCATCAAATATTGATAAGTGAAGAGTACCATTCATATTAGCAGACATGCCTGAAGTACCTGATGCTTCAAATGGTCTTAATGGTGTATTTAACCAAATATCTGAACCACGTTTCAAAATTGCACTTAATTGTAATTCATAACCTGGTAACACTACAACATTTTTCAATGAATGAGAACGTTGCAAAATTTTATTGAACATTTCTCTACCCATAACATCATCAGGGTGGAATTTACCAGCAAAAATGATTTGAATTTTGTCAGAATCTAACAATTTGTTTAATCTATCTTTATCCATCAAGATTAACCAAGCACGTTTGTAATCTGCAAATCTTCTTGCCCAAGTAATTGTCAAA
Source organism: Candidatus Gastranaerophilaceae bacterium (assembly GCA_045616505.1). Taxonomy (GTDB): domain Bacteria; phylum Cyanobacteriota; class Vampirovibrionia; order Gastranaerophilales; family Gastranaerophilaceae; genus JAKSUT01. The sequence continues at coordinate 6,266 of JAZLGV010000122.1, forward strand.
ACATCAGGATCAAATCTTTTACCTGCATGGTTTGCAACATATTTGAACAATTCTTTTTTCATTTCTCTTTTAGCAGCCAACAATTCATCAAATGATTTTGCTCCTGCCATTCTTTTATCTTGCCAATATTGAGCATTAACAGCATTTGTTATAGCTCTGATAGGGCATCTTCCTTCAACCCATTCCCACATTTTATTAGCAACAAGACCGTGAAGTTGAGATACTGCGTTTGCAATTCTACTCATACGAAGAGCTGCAACAGTAAGTGAGAAGTTTTCTCCGCCTAATTCAATTGCTTTTTCTTTTGCACAGCCAGCGAAGAAACCACCTTGAGCAAGTGTATCAACCCAGTGAACTTCGTTACCAGCTGCAACTGGAGTGTGAGTTGTAAATACAGTTTTCTTTTTAACTTGTTCTATATCACCACGATATTGTTTTAATAATTCAAATGCTGCAGGAAGTGCATGACCTTCGTTCAAATGGATAACATCGAATTTGTATCTTAATTTTTGTAAAATTCTGATACCACCGATACCCAAAATAACTTCTTGAGCAATTCTTATTTTTTCATCACCATCATACAATCTGTGAGAAATACTTCTTGCCCATTCACTATTGCCATCAACATCAGTAGTTAACAAATATACAGGACATGAACCAAATAATTCAGGTTCAACTCTGTATGCTTTAACTTTTACTTTTTCACCAAAAGTTTCTACTTCTGTTGAAATACCTAAATCAGTTAGAAAATCATAATATTTTCTAATATATGCAACTTCCACTTCACCATTATGATCAAGACGTTGGTCATAATAACCGTAAGACCACAACATTGTAACCCCTACGATTGGTAATTGAAGTGAACCAGCTGACAACATGTGAGAACCAGCCAAAAATCCTAAACCACCTGAATAGGTGCTTAAAGATTGATCTAATGCTATTTCCATTGAAAAATATGCAACATTTGGTAATGACATAATTAATCCTTTTCTTTTTCTATTTCTCTAAGTACAAGAGCAATACTTTACTCTGTTATATTAATATAGCATAAAACATAATCTTTGGCTATATTCTTAACAATATAAGCAAAAATGCTCTAAAATAAACATTTTCACCCATTTTACATTTAGCAATATTAATAAATCAAATAATTACAAATATCATCAGCAGACATTTTTAAACATTCTAGAGATTTACAAGTCTTTTGACGTCTTTCCCAAAGACATGGTTTTACTGCACAAGTATCCTTTGCTAATATTGGAGTTACATCATAACCACTTGGAATCAATTTGTTATAATCAGTCGGTCCAAATATTACAAATGTTCTTGTGCCGACACCAACTGCGACATGTAAAGGAGCAGAATCAGAACATACAAATTTTTCTGCACTTGCAATTAATTCAGCCAATTCCATTAAATTTTTAGTTTTACCTTCATAATCTACAAACAAACTATTATCTTTTTGAGTCATTGTTTGTTTTATTTCTGACAAACATTCTTTATCATCAGGACCACCTGTTAAAATAACTTTCTTTCCTGACAACAATAATTTATCAACAACTTCTGCCCATAGTTTTGGAGTAATAGTTTTTATCATTCCAAGTTTCACACTCAATTTGCTTACCCCTGGGTGAATAAGAATTGTATTTGCTTCTTTCGTAATTTCTTTTTTCAATTCAATAACTGGTCTAGAAGTTTTTTCATTCGTAATAGGCGAAATCAAATCATGATACATCAAACTTGCATATTGATTTTTGTTTAAAGGAACAGCTTTTGTTAATAACAACTCGCTTAATTTTCCAGTATAAAAGCCATAACGATATTTGATACCCATTAAAAATAACAAAATACTAATAAATTTATTTCCACCTGAAGAAATAACCATATCAAACTTTTGAGAATACGCGTAAGCCACCAATTTCAAAAGTTCTATATATTTATTCTTAAATTTAATATCAACAGGAATCACTTCATCTATAATTGAAGTCAAATCTTTAATCCCTTTACTTCTAGGCTCAAGAGCAAGAGATATAGAAGCATCTGGGAATTCTTTTTTCAAAGAAATTAGTGTTGGTAAAAATAATATTTCATCACCAATTCCGCCAAAATTTATCGCCAATATTTTTTTAATTTCTTCTTTCATAATAACTTTATATTAGCACAAAATTTAAAAGTGGTAGTACACTACAAAAAAGTTCTAAAAAGAACATTGTTTGAATCATCAAAACACATAAAGTGTACTACCAATTATATTTTAACTTTATTATTCTTAAAAACATTGCCTATAAGTATTACAAATTTTGTGATAATATTAAAAACAAAGAGTAAATAAGTATGGTTTCAAAAGTAATAACAGCAACAGCAATAGGTTTAGAAGCATATAAAATTGATGTAGAAGTCGATTTTATAAATTCTTTGCCAAACATTTGCATAGTTGGACTTCCTGATACAGCAGTTACAGAATCAAGAGAAAGAGTTCGTTCAGCAGTCAAAAATTCAGGTTTTTCTGTTCCTGCAAAACGAATAGTAATAAATCTTGCACCAGCAGAAATCAAAAAAGAAGGCGCAAATTTTGATTTAGCAATTGCGATTGGAATACTTGTTCAATCAGAAGTTATAGAACAAGAAAAAATCAAAGATTTTGGTTTTATTGGCGAATTATCTCTTGATGGAACACTAAGACCAGTAAATGGCGTTTTACCATTAGTTTTAGGTCTAAAAAACATCGGAGTTAAATCTGTAATTGTTCCAAAAGAAAACGCAAAAGAAGCAGCATTAGTAAACGGCATAAACGTATATGAAGCATCTAGTTTGGTAGAAGTTGCAAATTCTTTTGCTGGTGTTGATGGAGAAAAACTTAACAAAGTAGAAGTTTCAATTCAAGAATTTTTAAACAAATCAGAAAACGAAGAACTTGAATTTGATTTCAAATATGTAAAAGGACAAACAAAAGCTAAAAAAGCATTAGAAATAGCAGCAGCAGGCGGACATAACGTCCTTATGTCTGGTTCTCCAGGTTCAGGTAAAACAATGATGGCAAAATGTTTCGCATCAATTTTACCTCCATTAGAAATAGAAGAAGCATTAGAACTTACAAAAATTTATAGCATAAGTGGAATACTACCGGCAAATAGTCCACTAATCACAAAAAGACCATTCAGAACTGTTCACCATTCTGCATCAGCTGTTGGTATTATTGGTGGCGGAACAAACCCTAAACCAGGGGAAATAACACTTGCACACAGAGGAGTGTTATTTTTAGATGAAATGGTTGAATTTCCTAGAAACATTTTAGAAACAATGCGTCAGCCGTTAGAAGATGGTAACGTAAACATTTCAAGAGCGCAGGCATCTATTCGTTTTCCTGCAAAATTTATGTTACTTGGAGCAATGAACCCTTGCCCTTGCGGATATTTAGGAGATTCACAAAAAAATTGTACTTGTAGCGAATATCAAATTCAAAGATACAGAGCAAGATTATCTGGTCCATTATTAGATAGAATAGATTTGCAAATTGAAGTTCCAAGACTTTCTCCTGAAGAATTATTAAACATGCAAACAGATGGAGAAAGTTCAAAAGAAATTAGAAAAAGAGTTGTAGCAGCAAGAAATATACAACTAAAAAGATACGAAAACGAAAACATTTTAACAAATTCTGAACTAACATCATCATTAATAAAAAAATATTGCAAAGTTGATGAAGACTCAGAAAAAATGCTAAAAACTGCGGCAATAAAATTTGATTTATCAGGAAGAAGTTACGACAGAGTCTTGAAACTAGCAAGAACAATTGCCGATTTAGATGGAAGCGAAAATATATCGAAAACACATATTGCACAAGCATTACAATATAGAACACTCATCAATTCTGAAGAAACTTTTTGTAAGTAAAAATACTTACGTATTTTTATGTAAGTATAACTTCGGACTTTTTTATTTTTTTAAAACAACTATACTGAAAATGTGGATGGGAAATTTCACAAGATTTTAGTTAAGACTCACGCCCTTTGATGGCAAAGTTGTTTACTAAAATTAGGGGATAGGAATAGTATGGGTTATATTCATTGTTGCTCTGGATATCGCATATCAAAAAGTTATGCGATACAACCAGAAAACGGTTATGCGTATGCGCAAATTGATTTTTTAGAAGAATGTCCTGTATGTGGGCATTGTGTAGTACAAATCACTAGAATAGATGACAAAAACAATATTTCAATTTGCAGAAAAACAAATCTAAAAGCGAAAGCATTATACGAAAAATTAAAAACCAAAATTATATATGAAAAAGATAAAGAAAACTACTGCACAAACAGAAAATCTAACTTTTATCTTTATTACAACGAATTTGGAAAAAAGAAAAAATGTTACTCAAATTTAAGCACTATGAAATTAGGATTATTTGAAAACAAAAATTTAGAATAAATGTCCATTAAATTATCTTACTCTTTTATGTGAGGGAGCATTGCGTTCCCTCTCTTTTTTTAAAATGAAAATACATTAGATAAAAAAACAAAATAATTTAATACAATATAAGAGTAGCATAGAAATGAAGTGTAAATAGTTGATGAAAAAATTATCAAATAGAGAATTAGAAATTCTTGATTTAATTAGTGATGGACTTTCTGATAAAGAAATAGCATACGAATTAAAAATTTCAAAAAGAACAGTTCAAACTCACGTATCAAGATTAGTCATAAAATTAGAAGCAAGAAACAGAGCAAATGCAGTTGCCAATTATTTAAGAAACGTTTATTTATCATGATTGGCATCGGAGGATAAAATGAAAAGAATAATATTACATTGGACAGCTGGAACAGGTGTCCCTACTTCGTATGAAAAAGAACATTATCATTATTTAATTGACCACAAAGGTCAAATTCATTCAGGTAAATTTAAACCAGAAGCAAACTTAAACTGCAAAACTGGAAAATATGCACCTCACACAGGAGGAGGAAACACAGGGTCTATCGGAGTTTCATTTTGCGGAATGATGGGTTTCAAAAACAAAAATTCAGTAGGAAACTTTCCTATTAACAGAATACAATTTGAAGCAGGAATGAAATTCTGTGCCGAACTTGCACAAAAATACAATATTAAAATCACCAAAGACACAATATTAACTCACTATGAATTTGGTCAAAAAAACAAAAACACAACAAGCTACGGAAAAATAGACATTATATTTATTCCTCCATACCCTTGGATATCTCAATCAGATGCAGGGGATTTTATCCGTTCAAAAGTACGTTGGTATCTTTGTAATTTAGATTAGAGGTTTAAAATGCAAACATTTTTTTACAACCTTTCTGGAGGAATAAACACTTCGGAAAGTAAAATTTCACTTGGCTTAAACACAAAAAGATTATACTGGGCAAACGCAGAAAATATCGAAACATTACAAAACAATGGAATTATAAGACAAAAAGGAAATACACTTTTAACCAAACTTCAAGATGATGAAAATATAATTTCTATACATAAAATGCCTGATGAAAAATCTAATATTTTAATCGCAACAACCCTTGGGAACTTATACATTTATAATGTAAATACAAATTCATACCAAACAATAGATAAAGAAATATCAGGAACATCAAAATTAAATATTATTGATTTTTTAGATGGTGTTGTTGTTGGAAGTAAAGAAGATTCTCCATTTTATATAAATAACGACTACAATTTTCAAGTAGAAGATTGTAATTTTACAGATAACAAAAACAATTGTTCAGATATTTTTTGCTCTTATGCTGGCAGATTATGGATTGCAAGTGGTTCGACATTATATTTTTCTGCACTTGGGAAATACGATGATTTTTCAACAGCTGGAGACGCAGGATATATAAATAATTTTCATGCAGATATGTACCCTATAACAGCACTAGCTATTTATAAAGAATATCTTGCAATATACAAAGAAAATTCAGTATATCTTTTATCTGGAACAAACGAAACAAATTTCAAAATAACACCATTTGCAAACAAAGGAACATTTTCGCCAACATCTGTTGTCAATGCCAATAATAAACAATATTTTATTAGCCAAGGAATTTACACTCTTGAACAAGCAGGTTTACTAAGTCAAATTCAGGTTGGTTCAGAAATTTCAACAAACATAAAATCAGAATTTGATAAATTTGACAATACAAGATTGGAAGATGCTATCGCCTTAAACTATGACAGCAAAAATCAAATTTGGTTTTTCATTCCATACAAAAACGACAATTATTTTCATACAATTTGGATATACGATTACTTATTAAACGCTTGGTATAAAAGAGTTTTACCACAAGACATAACAACAGCAACAATTATCAACGAAAAAATTTATACCGCAGATAAATTAGGAAACATATATTTAGAAGATTTTGGAGCTACTTTCAACGGAGAACCAATTAATTTTATATGGAAATCCCCTTTTATAGCAGCTGGAACAACAAATATCAGAAAAACAATTGAAGAATTTTATTTTGTACTTGATGAAAATTACGACAACAATTTTAACTTCGCCGTGTACAAAGATTATGACGACACAAATAAAAGTGATGAAGACAATGTTTATTCATCAAATTTTGAAAATCTTATCTGGGCATCTGACGATGATTATTCAACTAGAAATTGCAATTGGGATTGCGAAGAAAAATATTCACAATGGTCAATCGGCTCAGAAACAATATACAAAGCTGAAATTTCCGAAGCAAATTATTCAGTTCAACTTTGCGTATCGGGAGACAATTTAGAAAACTCAGTAGCAATAGTCGGATTAGAATTCAAAGAAATTTATTTAGACGAATAAAGTATCAGTTTAAGACTTTTAAAAAAGTCTGATTTATGTAAAAAAGAAAGGAATAAAATTATGACAGAAAATTATGCCGCTTTCATTCCAGAAGTATGGAGTCAAAAACTAAACGGAATGTTAAGAAAAAACTGCGTTATGCTTCAATGCGTAAACAGAAATTATGAAGGGGAAATTAAAAACCAAGGCGATACAGTAAAAATTATCACTCCAGCAAGTGTTTCTGTATCAACAGTTTCAAGTTCAGCAATCACTTACAATGAATTAACACCTACTGAAAAAGATTTGGTTATTGACCAAAAGAAATTCTTTGCATTTAAAATTAACGATATTGCACAAGCACAAGCTAATCAAAACATAATGGAAGCTCATTTACAAAATGCTAAAAATGCAATTGAAGAAGTACAAGATTCATATCTTTTAAGCTTACACACAAATGTTGATTCAGGAAACATCATTGGTGGCACAACACCTGTTGAACTTGACAAATCAACAATTTATTCTAACTTTGTAAATCTTGCATTAAAATTAAAAAATGCAAATGCTCTAACAGATAACCAAAAACCTTGGGTAGTTATTAACCCTACAATTGAATCATATTTATTACAAAGTTCAGAATTTATTTCTGCATATAACGTAGCAGATGAAACATTAAGAGAAGGTGCTATCGGAAGAATTGCAGGTATGGATGTTCTTGTAAGTACAAACTTAACTGCTGTTGATGGAAACTATTATGTTATGGCTGGTACAAACGAAGCTATTACATTTGCTTCACAACTAACAAAAATCGAAACATTAAGAGATAAAGATAGCTTTGCAGATTTAGTTAGAGGTTTATATTTATACGGTGCAAAAACTATTAAACCTACTGCATTAGCAAAAATCGTATTCGAAGAACCTGAAGCATAATTTTGCTTTTGGGGATTATCATATAAAGGCACAAGTTTTTTAAACTTGTGCCTTCTTCTAAAATGAAAGGTAAAAACATGTTTAAAAATATAAAAGAAAATATAAAAGATTTAGCGTATTCAGCTGTTTTGATGGCTGAAGACACACTATCAACAGAAATTGGAAAAGTAAAAAAAGTTGCAGCAATTGATTATGTTGTATCTATGTTGCCCGTTCCTAGTGTTTTCAAATCAATAATAAAACTTTTACTAAACAAATTTATTGATGAAGCCATTGAACAAGCTGTTGAATTTATGAAATCAGAAAAAATTGGAGAAATATAAATTATGGATTTTTCAAACGAAGAACTAACAGAAAACAATTCTGATAAAACTACCGATAATACTTTTGAAGAAACAAAAAATGAAGTTTCAAATAATGAAGATTTAAAAAATGATGAAATTCAAAATACAAGAAACCAAGAAGAAAAGGAAGAATTAAACAATGAAATTTTAAAACAAATGGATATCATTCCTCCTATTCAAACAACTGAAAAACTCACAAAATCTTCTAATGAAATAACAAATAAACTTGAACAAAGAATGGTTTCTGACGTAGAAAAAATACACAAACTACAACAATTAGGTTTTATCGATTCTGCACAAGAGCAAAATTTAAAAAAATTAATACTTAAAGAAGCATTTGATAAGTTAGTAGAGCAGGAAAAAATAAAAGTTAATTCAGCACAAAAAATTAAAGAAGAAAAAGATTTAATTTTTTCTAATTTTAGAAACCAAAATCCAAATTTCTTTGCATCAAGCGGAAGAAAGAAACTTCTAAATTATTTGCAAGAAGATGGAATTTCATTACGTTCAGAAGACCTAAATAAAATTTCTGAAATAGTAAGAATACTTGAAAAAACTGCAATAGAAGATTATTTAAAAAAAGCAGTTCACGAGAAAAACTTAAATTTGTCAAACGAAAATGCAAAGAAAAAACTGTCTGCAAATGCTCAAAACAGTTCAAGTAGCATCAATCTTTCGCAAACATTTTCTCGTGAACAAATCGGTAGAATGACCTGCTCAGAATTTGCAAAAAATGAAAAAAGTATTATGGAACAACTTAGAAAAGGTCTTATTAAATAGGAAGGAAATCCAATGAATTACTTTGAACTTATAAATAAATGTTTGATTGAATTAAACTACAAAACTTGCGAAAACTTTTCGGAATTTACAAAAAATGACCATAAAAAAATCAAAAACATTTTAAATATTATAAATTCTGAAATATGCAGTTTCGACAATTGGAATTTTCTATTAAAAAAACAAGAAATCGAGTTACCAAGAAACACAGCAGAAATAGAAAACACAATAGAAGGACGTATTCATTCTTTGTTTATAGACAAACAAAAATACGAATATTATCCCGATTTTGAAAAATTTTTCTTAAATAACGAGTTATCAAACACATACTCTGTATTTAATGACAAAATTCTTTTCCCTATGTTTCAAGAAAACAAAAACATAGAAATCATCTATTATTCAAATAATTTTGTAAAAGATAAAGACAATAACGATAAGAAAAAACTGGAATATGAAGATGATTACTCAATCATACCTGAACCATTTGTCGAACCAATATTGATATATGGAACTTGCATGAGATTAAAAGGCAATACGGAATATAGCAAATTTTCATATTGGTACAATATGTACAAAGAAGCTCTTTCCACATTACGTGCAAAAACTGAAACAAATGCACTATCTACACCTTCAATAATAACGAAAAGAATCTAATCTTTTTGAGTAAAAATCAAAATGAAAAACAGGGAGTCGGGAGTTTATAACTAAAAAACGAATATGCTAAATAAAAGGAAATATAAAAACATATCCTGAGATTTTTTAGTTATTCATTCTTTTCCCCCTGTTAAGATTTTACACTAGCCGAAATATAAATAGCATGTTTATTATACTATTTTTTTTCAAAAAACACAAACAAATGATAAGAAATGTAAAATGTCTGAAATAAATAAAAAACAAAAACAATTTATAAACGAATACATAAAAACCCTAGATGGCGAATTATCAGCGAAAAACGCCGGATACAAATCTAAAGATTTAAAAACCTGCACAGAAAAATTACTTTCAAATATTTCAATTGTAAAGGCTATAGAAAAACAATTAAGAAAACGTAGTGCAAGATTACAAATTGACAAAGCATATATTATACAAAAACTATTAGAAATAGCAGAATTTTCACTTGAAGAAGAGGAAATTTACGACAAAAACGGAGAATACACAGGAAGAAAAAAATTTAGAGATGCTTCAAACGGATTAAAAGCTCTTGAATACTTATCTAAATACCTCAACCTAAATTCTAACAACTTGAACAACGCCTCTTCCGAGCCAAAAATTATTACAATTAAAAATTTAGACGATGAAAAAATATAAGGAGAAACTATGAAACAAAACGAACCTGTTTCTAAAGAAGAATTATTAATTAGCAACTTATCAGTTGATGAATTAATAAAGAAAAAAATGGAAGAAGAAATAAAAAACGAAATGATAAATTCACAAAAGGAATTAAAAAACACGCAAATAACAAATATCGCAGATGTTCCAAAAGAATTTATATTTTCAAAACTATCTGTTTATAAAGTTTTTAACAGAATAACAAAACAAGTCTCTTATATAAACGGATTACAAGCTGACTCATTATTAGGATTACAAAACAATTTAAGATTAAAAATTCAAAATGGTGAAGCTGATGCTTTTTCTACTGAAAATTCTTATGTTAAATTTGAAAAAACAAATTTAAAAAAATAAGGCAAAATAAAAGAGGCTCTTCGAGCCTCTAAATTCAATCTTTACTTTAGCCTTATTTAATTTAAGACTAAAATCAATAAATCATTAATAAATAATACAAAAAATAATACAAACACTAAAATTGCCAAACCTTTTTGAATATCTGAAAAGATAAATTCTTTTTTATTTTTTCTGCGGTCGTTAATTGCAGTTATTTCCATTTTATAAGGATGAACAGGAAGTTGTTCTTCCAATTTTTCAATAACTTCACTGAATTTGATTTTTATCAAATAGTTATAAGAATCAACGTTAATCCACCACATAATGCAAACTAACATTCCAACTAATGCAAATACCATTGTTGAAGTTATACCAAATGCGAAAGAATATTCTCTTGTTAAAAACATTGTAATAACTAACGCAAAAATAAACACTAAATAAAATTTATTAGTCAAAAAGCTTCTATCAATAAACTTTTCTTTCTGTCCAATGTAGTCTTTGTATTGTTCTAATATAGTTTCTTGTGTATCCATACGTAAAAAACCTTTCGTTGCAATTAATATTACAGGCTATTATTTAAAATGTCAAGCAGTAAGTACAAATTTGTAAAGTTAAAATTAAACAGAAAAAAGAAAATTTATAAAAACATATCATTTCTTCCCAAAATCATTTCTTGCATAAAACCTTACACCAAATTTTTATGCGATGATTTTGCACCAAAAAGCGATATTGTTGAACTTGTTTTATCTCAAATAGAAAAAAGCAGCGGCTATTTTTGGGTAATCTTAAGCGAAAAAGAAGATTTTTTAGGGATTGTATATTTAGAAAATTTTGTTGGAAACAAAAAACAAATATTTTCTGCAGAAATTACAACTTGCTTTGAAAAAAGATTTTGGGGAAAAGAAACAAAAAAATGTGGCAAAAAATTTATAAAATATTGTTTTAACAAACTCAATATCAAAAAATTAAAAGCCATCGTTTACAAAGAAAATTTCAGAGTAAAAACTCTGATAAAAATATTAGGTTTTCAAAGAGAAGCTTTTTTAAGAGCAGAAACAAAATGTAATGAGAAATTACAAGACATAGAAATTTATTCAATTTTTAATGAAAGGACTTAAACAATGAAATTTGAAAAAACAGAAGAAGACTTAACTATCAAACTTTCAACCGAAGAAGAATTAAAATTAATAAATAAAATTACTAACAAGTTTGATAAATTAGATAACGAGAGATTGGAACAATTAAATGATATAAAACTTATTAGAGAAAACATATATCTAAATTCAACATCAAATATAAAAGGATGGAACTCTAAAATTGAACTTCCAGATATTTATGAACTTGCTCAAACATTAAAATCACATATTAGTGACAATCTATATTCTCATCCAGATGCAATGTTTGATGTATCTGGAACAACTCCACAAGCACAAGCATTTGCAAACAGACAAAAAGCAATGCTAACAAATGTATTTGAGCAAATGAAACTTGAAAACGAACTTGAACACGTAATTGACGGACTTGTAGAAACAGGAGAATGTACATTATTTATCGGTTGGGAAACAAAAATAAAACAAACAAGAAGAGCGCAAAGCATTGAAGAACAACTTGTAGCACCAACCGAAGATGGTTTTATTGTAGAAAACAAAGTTATCTACGATAATCCCAAAATCAAATATATAAAACCTGAAGATTTTGTTTTTGAAAAAGATAACTATGACGATTTTGACAATTGTCCAAAAATTTATAGAACATACATTGATTTACAAGAATTAAAAGACAACAAAGCAAATGCTTATTTAACTTCTGAAAAAATCATATCATTAAACAATGTAATATCTGACAAAAACAAAAAACAAAATGATAAAGCTACAAACAATAAAAAACTTGAAATTTTAGAATACTGGGGAGATATAAAACTTTCTGACGGACAAGTTTTAAAAAATTGGCTTATCACAGTCGCAGGAAGAAAAGAAATTATACGTTTTGAACCAAACCCATTCATCATAAATCCGTTTATATATGCTAATTTAATCGAAAACGCATCAACTGGAAGAGGGATTTCCCCTCTTAGAGTAGCCTTAGTGCTAAACAACATTGCATCTACTATTTTAAACAAACAAATAGATGCACTTGCACTAATGATGAACCCACCATACCTTGCACCAAAAGGTTGCTTTAAAGGAGAACAAATTGTAAAACCTGGAAAAATTATCGAGTACGATGCAGCCTTAATGCCACAAGCACCAATTGCGTTGAATTTTGACAAAGCAATGCAAGGTTGGGATTTTCTAACTTACTTTAAATCAACAATCGAAAGTGCGACAGGAATATTTAATAATATGGCAGGCAAACTTCAATCAGAAGCAAGAACTGCAACAGAATTAAATTATTCGGTTTCAGGTCAAGCTGCAAGATTAAATATGTATATTGATGCTATAAACAGAAAAATTATAATTCCAATGGTAGAAAAAACAGCAGAATTAATTGCAAATTTCAAAATTGGAAAAGAAATAATTAGTGTAAAAGATAGAGGAAGAATTTTATTTATCGAAGTAGATGAAAACATAAGAAACGCAAATTATATCTACCGTTACGGAGATAGAAAAGCTTCTTTAGAAAGAAAAACACGATTAAACGAATTATTTGCTGTTGTAAAATCTTTTGCAGATGTACCGGCAATAACTTCTCAAATAAATTGGTTAGAATGTTTTAAATTTGCACTAGAACAATATGGAATAGAAAACGCAAACAATTTTTTAATAGGAAATGATTTAAATTAATGTCATATAATTTACTGAAATCACAAAAAGAATTTTTGGAAATTCCTCACCAAAACCAACTTGATGTCGCTGTATATCAAGGAGGTTTTGGTTCAGGAAAAACATTTTCAGGTTCTTTACTCGGAATTCTTTTGTGTCTTAAATTCGCTGGCATTCGAGGACTTGTAGGCGCACAGACTTACACTCTTGTCAGAGATACAACTTTACAAAGTTATTTCGAACATTTTGAACATTTTAACTTAAAGGAAGGTGAAGATTATTTTTGGATTTCAAGTTTACAAAAACTTGTTTTTAAAAACGGCTCTGAAATTTTATTCAGAACTTTTGAAGAACCAAATAAACTTAAATCATTAAATCTAGGCTTTGTTGAAATCGAAGAAATGTCTGACGTCCCTTATTCTACATTTAAAATGTTACTTGGAAGAATGAGGCAGACCATTAACCCCAAATGGAAAAACTTTAGATACAGAATATTTGGACATACAAACCCAGAAGAAAGAAAAGGTTGGGTTTATAAAACATTTATTGAAAACAACAAAAAAGAAAATTACCGTTTTATCTCCGCTCCCACAACACAAAACATATATCTTCCAAAAGATTTTTGCGAAGAAATGAAAAAACTATACGATGATGAATATTATAGAATTTTTGTTCTTGCACAAAACGGAGAATATGACAAAGGATTAGTTGTAAAAGATTTTTGTAATGAAAACATAAAAGAAATAAAATACCAACCAGATATGGATTTACATATAACCTGCGACTTTAACGTAGATCCGATGGCTTGGATTTTAGCACACAAAACAGATGATAAAGTTTTCTTTTTTGATGAAATAGTTTTAGAAAACACAACAACTGCAAAAACTTGCGATGAATTTTTCTCTCGATATCCAAATCACAAAGGTAAAATCATTATTAATGGAGATGCATCGGGAGATAACAGAAGTTGTGTTAGCGAATACACAAATTACGTAATTATAAAAAAGAAACTACAATCTTTTGGTTTTGAAGATGTAGAAATAAAAATCAAACCATTTAACCCACCAATAAAAAATAGAATTGTTGCATTTAATTCAATGATACATTCTGCAAACGGAGAAAGACGATTATTTATTGACAAAAAATGCGAAAAACTTTTATACAATATCGACAATTTAAAATATCAAGAAGGTTCTTCTAAAATCGATTTACCGTCATACACACAAATTAAAAGTTCTAAAGAGCTAAAATTTTTAATGCACCCATTTGATGCAGCATCATATTTGGTTGAATTTTATTGGCCAATTTCTTTATAAATAACGAGGAGAATTAATGAATATATTTATACAATATGCACCTGTTTTAGTGATAGTAATGATGTTTTTAATACAACAACGAGTTATTGTTACTCCTGAACAATTAGAAAAAAAACATCGTGAGATTTTATCTGATGCAGAAGAAAAATTTGCAACTCTTTCAAGTGTAAAAGATTTAAAAGAACAATTTAGCGATATGAAAGAAAAAATTGATAAAATTTATGAATGTATAATTTCTGTAAAATAATAAAAATCCCCCAATAAACAAAAAGGGCGACTTGAAAATTTCAAGTCGCCCTTTTTTATGCTTTTAAAAAAACTTCTATGCTTCTGGAGCTGTTTCTTCTGCTGAAGCTTCTTCAGCAGGTGCTTCTGCAGCTGCAGCTTCCTCAGCTGCTTTTGCTTCAGCTTCTGCTTGTGCTTTTGCTTGAGCTTTTTTAGAAAGTTTCTTTTCTTCTTTTTTCTTATAATCTAAAGAACCATCTTCTTTACAGTTATTAATTAGATATTTTACTGTGTCAGTTGGTTGAGCACCTTTTGATACCCATTCAAGAGCAGCAGCTTTATCAAATTTCATAACTTTAGTTTTTGGATTATAGTAACCAAGTTCTTGGATAGGTTTACCTTCTCTTTTTGTTGTTGAATTGATTACGATAATTCTGTATGCAGGAGATTTTTTAGCTCCTAATCTTTTTAATCTGATTTTTAACATTTCTAATTTTCCTTCTTTATTTTTTCTACAATTTAAGACTCGCCGCTTAGTCTTAACGTACTTGAAAGGGCATAAGAGGATACCCTCAACTATATCAAACCACAATAGACTTTAATAATCAAGTATTTAAAATCTTTTGTAAATTTCATCAATATTTTTTAAATAATCTGACAAATTAAAACATTCATCTATTTCTTCATTCAACAATAAATTTGTGACATCACTATCTTTTTTTAAATTTTCAATAAAACTTCCGTTATTATCAAAAGCAGAAATAGCATTTTTTTGAACTATACGATATGCATCTTCTCGTTTAATGCCTTTTTCAACAAGTTTCAACATTACTTTTTGAGAATAAATTATTCCACCATATAATTTTGTATTTTTTTCCATATTGATTTTATTTACAACAAGATTATCAACAACAGTTTTAAATCTATTCAGCATATAATCAATCAAAATAGTGCTATCAGGAAAAATAATTCTTTCGGCAGAACTATGAGAAATATCTCTTTCATGCCACAAACAAATATTTTCCATTGCTGCTTGTGCATTTGATTTTACTATTCTTGATAAGCCACACAAATTTTCACAAGAAATCGGATTTTTCTTATGAGGCATAGCAGAAGAACCTTTTTGTTTTTTTGCAAAACCTTCTTCCACTTCTAAAACTTCTGTTCTTTGTAAATGTCTTATTTCAGTTGCATATTGTTCAACAACAGCCGCAATCATTGCCAATGACTGCAAAAAGAAAGCATGCAAATCACGAGCGATAATTTGAGTTGAAATTTTTGCAGGACGTAAATTTAGATTCTCACAAGTAATTCTTTCAACTTCAGGAGAAATATTTGAATAAGTACCGACAGGACCTGAAATTTGACCTACTCTAATTTCTTCTAAAGCATATTCAAAATGTTTTTTTACTCTTTCAAATGCATCTATCCAAGAAAGAAGTTTTACTTTAAAAGTCATAACCTCTGCATGCACACCATGTGAACGTCCAATACAAACTGTATCTGAATGTTTTTCAGCCAAACTTTTTATTGACGCTATTAAATTTGACAAATCTTCGTTGATTATTTTTCCAGCACTTTGAATTTGCAAAGCTAATGCCGTATCAATAACATCGGAACTTGTTAAACCAACATGCATATATTTTGCTAAGTCTTCACCTAAACTTTCATTTACATTGGTCAAAAATGCAATCACATCATGGTTTACTTCTTTTTCAATTTCATCAATTCTTTCTACCGAAAAAGAAGCTTTTTTTTCAATTTGTTCTAAATCTTCTTTAGAAATTTTACCAAGTTTTGCGTATGCTCTACAAACCGCAAGTTCAACTTTTAAGTACGTATTGAATTTGTTTTCCAAATTCCAAATATCGTCCATTTCTTTTCTTGTATATCTTTCTATCATAGAACCCTCTTGTATTAAAAAATCTTTATAAATTTTATCATAAAAAGGCAATTTTTTTATCAAAAAATACTTTATAAATATACGAGAGATGAATTAGGAGATACAAATGTTAGATTTTTCAATCAATAATGTTGATTCTTACAAATGTCAAGAATTGAAAACTGCACTTTTGACTGCTAGTTCAGAAGAAGAAAAAGCAAAAATACAAGATGAAATCGAAAAATACCAAACAAGTGTTTTTGACGATATGAACGAAAGAAAAGAAAGAGCATTCGAAAAATACGTTGAAGCTCAAGCTAATTACGAAGACAAAAAAAGCATTTTTGAAACATATTGTTCAAACATAAAATCACAAGGTGGAACAGTTCAAAATTTATCAGATGAAGAAATTGATTGCAACGTAGCAAAATCTCATTTAGCAACAACTACTTCTTGGTACAACACAATAAAAAATTCAACAAACATGATGGCATCAATTTTTGATTTTGCAAACTAATTTGAGGATAAAAAATGTTTAACTTTAACATCGAAAAAATAAAAGAAAAATTATATAATCAAGGAATAACAAACGAGCAAGAATGCAACAACCAAGCAGAAGAAATTCTAAACAGCATTTATGAATTTGCTCAAAATGCAAATGCTGAAAAAGAAGAAAAAAGAATTGCTTACGAAATTGCAAAAGAAGAAAATGCACAAGCTGCTGAAAAAATGAATTCGCTAAAAAATCAATTAGCAACAAATCCAAATTCAAGAAAAGATTACAACGAAGCTGTTAGTGTATTTGAAGATTCTGAAACAACAGTCGAAATAAAAAGAAGTAGTTATGCTGATGCTAACAGATATGCAGGAAAAATGAATATATCTGCATCTATCGCTAGTTATTTGGTTTAATTAAGTAATACTTCTTAACTCCTTGTAATAAATTTGTTGATTTTTTTTCTTTATGTTATACCATTAATGTACATGTGTATAAATAGCAAAAGGAAAAATAATGATTAACTTAAAAAACAAAAAAGAAATTGTTAAAAAATTCGGTAAAGACGAAAAAGATACAGGTTCAGTAGAAGTTCAAATCGCAATGATGAGCCAAAAAATCACAGAATTAACTGAACACATGAAAGAAAATGCAAAAGATTTCTCTACAAAAAGAGGTTTACTAATGCTTGTTGGTAAAAGAAAAAGATTTCTTTCATACTTAAAAGAAAAAAATCTTGAAGGATACAGAGAAATTGTTAAAAAATTAGGTATCAGAGGTTAGTCTATTACCACTAAAAAGAACTTAAAAAGCACCAAAATCCATTTTGGTGCTTTTTTGTTTTACGGTTTTTAAGGAAGTGTATTTTTTATTATATTTCTTGTAATGCTCTATGAATTTCTTGCATCAATTTAATATTATCAGTTTTCTTCGCATTATGTAGAGCTTTTTGGTATAATCTTTTTGCTTTTTCTGTATTGTTATAATCAGACATCAATTCAGCTGCTCTTTTATAATTTAATGCAATTTTTGCAGGTGTTTGAGCTTGAGTATATTCAAAAACTGCTGATGAATAATATTTCAAAGCATCTTTTGGTTTATTAAATTTATTATGTGCATTTGCAATATTTGAACTTACATAACCTCTTGTACTATGGTCGTCTGTTTCTAAAGATAAATCTTCTGCAACAGACAAATATTCAAATGCTTTTTGGTCATATTTATCAGCGTAAATATTTCCTATTTTGGTAAGTGAAGAAGTTTGTGCGGTTAAGTTTTCAGCCTCTCCTGCATAAGAGATTGATGACATATAATGACCGATTGCTGATTCAAATTGAGCAACATCGTCATAAATTTGAGCCATAGAATAATGTGCTTTTGTTTTTATATTCAAATCTTCTGTTGTTTTGACTGAACGATTATAACTTGTTAATGCTTGTGCTAAATAATCGTTTTTGTCATAAATATTTCCAATTTCAAACAAAATTTTTGATTCTGTTTCTTTATCATTAATTTCAATTGCTCTATCAAGTGCTTCTTTAAACACTTTCATCGCAGGTTTATAATCTTTTGCAAATGAATATTTTTTTGCTTTGATAAACAAGTTTTTTAAAGTTTCATCACTTGGAACTAAACTTGATGGCTTTGTTACATTTTTATCTTCTGCAGATTCTTCTTGTTTTTCTTCTTCTTTTTGACTTTCTTTTTCTTCTTTTTTCTCAGGTAATTTTACAGAAAAATTAGGATTTATTTCTGTTTCGTCATAAGAATAATTTACTTGTTGCAAAAATAAAGCATCAACCCAATTTTCAACAACTTTAGAAGGTCTTTGAAGAGTATCTGTAATAAATTTATCTAATAAATTCGCAGCAATTTTTAAATTACATTTTACAATATGTGTATCTGGAGTTTCTTTTTTTGTTTGTTTTTCAACAAGTGCCAAATAACTTTCAACTTCTTCTTTTAAATCATCAGGAGTACCGATTGCATTTCCTGTACTTCTGAAATCTTTAATTATTTGAGCAATATTAACAGACGCATTTTTTAGATGTGCATCTCTTGAAGCAACAGCTTTTTTGTGCGCATCTTCTGATTTTCTCAACTCTTCTCTTAAATCTTTTTTAGGAGCATCTTTTGGATTATTTTCAATAGCAGTTTCAACTGAACGAGAAGCTTGTCTTTCTGTTTCTTGAGCTTCTTCTTGTTCAGCCTTTTTACGTTTCACAAAATTTATGTTGTTATTAACAACATACGGACTTTGCGGTATTACTGATAATGAATTAAATGCCATCTATAACTTCCTCTTAACCTCTATTATCAACGACATAAATTATTAATAGGTTTTATACTTTTTTAAAAAATACACCATTTAGACTAGAACGATATTTTTTTAATAATAAAAAAAAGAAAGTCAATTTTTCTGTTTCATGTTAAAATTTTAAAAAAGGGGATGTTAATGGCAAAAATTTTGATAATAAGATTAACCTCACTTGGAGATGTAATTTTTACATTGCCATTAGTAAACACTTTGGCAAAAGAAAACGAAGTTTCTTATTTGGTTGCAGAAAAAGGCTTAGGAATTGTCAAAAACAACCCAAGCATAAAAAAAGTTCATTTTGTTCCATTAAAAGAATGGAGAAAAAACCCTTTTTCAATAAAAAGATATATCGAATTTTTTAAACTCATAAAAGAAATCAGAAAAGAAAAATATGATATAGCGCTTGATTGCCAACAAATGTACAAAAGTCTTTGGTTATTCTTATTAAGCGGAGCAAAAAGAAGAATAACATTTTCTGATGCAAGAGAAGGTTCTATTATTGGCGGAAACGAATTTATAAAACCTAAAGCAAAATTTAGAGATAACAACTACCACATTGTTGAAAGAAATCTTGACTTTGCAAGACACTTAAACGTTCAACCTAATGAAATAAAATTCACACTTCCACCATCAACACAAGAAGTTATTGAACAAGTAAACATGCTAACAAGCACTCTTTATGATGTTAGAAAAACCGTCGTAATTTCACCTGCAACAACGTGGAAAAACAAATATTGGTCATCAGACAATTGGGCAAAAGTTATCAAAGCAATAAATCAAACTTGCAATATCATCTTTACAGGAATGAAAGAAGACAAATATTATGTTGATGAAATTTTAGCAAAAACTCAAGAAAGAATTGATTGCTTAAATTTGGTTGGAAGAACAAATTTTGAAGAATTAAAAGAAATATTTAGCAGAGCAGATATAGTCATAAGTCCTGATTCAGGAAGTTCAAATTTAGCTTGGGCTTGTTCAAAACCTGCTGTTATAACTATTTTCACTTGCACACCAGCAAAAAGATTTGGACCTTACGGCGACGACAATAAATATTTTGCAATACAAGGCAATCTTTCTTGCGAACCTTGTTTCAAGAAAAAATGTAGAATGAAAGTTGATAATTGTGCTTGTGCAAATTTTCCTAATGCTGATGAAATTATAAAAATTGTAAAAAAACTTTTAAATTAACACTCATTTTTTTAGATGTGTTATACTTTTAGAATAGATAAAGGTAAAGAGATTTATTAATGGGCTTTTTAGATAAAATATTTGAATACACAAAACACATACAAGATGTTGAAGAATCTATTCACGCAAACAAACAAGATTTCTTAGAAATCTACGAAAGAAATTTACAACTAGAAAAAGAAATCACAGAACGTAGAAAAGAATTACAAGTTACAAACCAACGTATGCTTTCGCTACAACACGTTTGGGATATGCTAAATTCTTCACGTCCACTATCAAGCATTTTCAATTCAATTGTAAAAACATTACAAGGTGATTTGGGCTACGTTCACTGTATGGTTATAAAAATAGAAAAAACAGAAGAAGAAAAATCTTTGAGAATTTTGAGTCAATCACATACAGAATTTGCAAGCAAACTAGAAAAAATGCTAGGCGATGTTGAAACTGCAACACTTGTTTATCCAGAAACTGGAGTATTTATTGACTCTCTAACAGAAAAAATCATCAAACAAACAACTGATTACAGAAGTTCACTTAGACCAATTTTAAAATGTATTGATGAAGACAAATTTAGAACTCTATTGGCAAACCCACAAAGTCGTTCAATGATTTCAATACCATTAAAAACTCAAGGAAATGATTTTGGTTGGTTAGTCGTATTTTCAACAAGAGAAGTTGCAGAAGATGCTGAACTAGACTTTTTAAAAACTTTTTCGCAACAAATTGAACTTGCAATTACAATTGCAGATTTGTTCCAAGTTGTAAAAAATCAAGCTGTTACAGATCCTCTAACAACTCTTTATAATAGACGTTATTTTGAAGAATTTTTGAAATCAGAAGTTACTCGTGCAGAACGTACAAGACAACCTTTCACATTGATTGGACTTGACTTAGACCACTTAAAACAAATCAACGATAAATATGGACACTATTACGGTGACTTGGCAATCAAAACAGTTGCAGAAGCAATGAAGAAAAACGCTCGTTCTATTGACGTTGCTGCAAGAATCGGTGGTGAAGAATTTAACATTCTACTTCCTGGAGTTGATTCAGCAGGTGGTGTAATCGCTGCAGAAAGAATTAGAACAGCAATTGAAAGTTGCAAATTAGACCAAATCGGACACGTTACTGCAAGTATCGGTGTTGCAACATTCCTTGAACATTCCGACAACGCAGACGAACTATTAGAACTAGTTGACCAAGCAATGTATAAAGCAAAAAGAAACGGTAGAAACCAAGTTAAACTTGCAAAAGCTATGACAGAAACATCATGGCAAGAAATCGCTATCGATGTATTTGTTAAAATCTTATCTAAACACCAAGTTCATGTTCCTGCCGAATTAGCACAAGAACTTTGCGAAAAACTTTCTGCAAATAACGAAAATCAAAAGTCAAAAGCAAAAGAAATGCTATATAGCGTATCTGATATTTTGACTCAAACTTACAACCCAAGTCATCAAAAAGGGATTACTAAAGAAAAAATTAAAATCGCAACTAAACTTGCAAAAATCTTTGACTTATCAGAAGAAGAAATCAACAAGTTAAGAATTGCAACTACATTATATGATATTGGTAATTTAATGTTACCTCAAGAACTTTTACTAAAATCAGAGCCTTTGACAGACGATGAAAAAGCAAAAATCAAAGAACACCCTGTTATTGCTGCTCGTGAAATTTTAGAACCAATATCATCAGTTCAAGATATTATTCCAATTATTGAAGCTCACCACGAAAACTGGGATGGAACTGGTTATCCTGGAAAAGCTGCAGGACAAGAAATTCCATTGTCTTCACAAATCATTTTGATTTTAGACGCATATTTTGCATTAATAGAACCTCGTTCTTACAGAAAAGCTCTAAAACCAGCTGAGGCACTAAATGCAATAAAAGAAGATGCAGGCAAAAAATGGAACAATTCACTTGTTAAAGAATTTTGTTCAATAATGGAAAAATATGTAGATACAGAAGATAATGAAGACATTAATGACTAAATTACATCATTAATTTAACAAAAATCTTCAATCAACTATTTAATATTAGGGAACAAATAGATTTCTCCTGATATTGTTCTCCATTTTAGCCAACCAATTTTTTGTGATTTATCATAATCAACTGCGATTGCAAGCAACCAATTTCCGCTTACATTAGTTAATTTTACAATTTGTGGAAGCGTAATTTTACCAATAGTTTTAGCATCATCAACAGCCGAACCATATATATATTTTGCTGATGCTGGAGCATCTTTCATATAATACAAACCATATTTTCTGCCATAAATATTAAAGAAAGTTCTCCAGTTCATAAATCTAAATTCGTCTTCTAGTTTTACCCAGCCTCTTTTTTCAGCACCGTTTTGGCAATACAAAACTTCTAACCAATCGCCTTCGTCGTTTTCGTCAGTTACTGATAAAAATGCCAAATTCTTTTTAGGCAAATAAACAACAAAAAGATTGCTTTCTGATATAGGAGGACAACTATAACCTTTTTGACTCCAAGTTGCTTCAACTAAAAGCTTTGAATTCTCAGTTGGTTCACTATATATTTTTATATCATTAGGAGCTTGATAAACACCTATTGAATTTGGACTTATGCTATTAACATAATATGGCATAACATCTGCAAATGCTGGAGTTACACAAAAAGTTAATAACATAAATAAGAATAATATACAGCGTTTCATCTTATAAGCACCTTTATATTTACATTTAGCTTCTTAATTTAATACCGTCAAATGATTTTTCAAGTTGTTCTTGAACTGATTTCATTTGTGTATCTACAATTTCATCTGTAAGTGTAGATTCCTTATCTTGCATTTTAACTCTAAATGCTATACTTTTAAAGCCTTCTTCAATATGTTCGCCTTGATACAAATCAAACACTTCACAATCTTTGAACAAATTATTCTTAACTGCTTTTTTAATAACTTTTTGTATTTGTTCACAAGTAATATCTTCTGGAACAACAAAAGCCAAATCTCTTTGTACTTCAGGATATTGTGGTAATTTTTTGAATTTAACTGTTGATTCATGTACTGCATTAATTATTTCTGACAAATTCATTTCAAAAATATATGCTTCTTGATTAATTTTAATTTTATCTTTAATAATTGGATGTAATTGTCCAAAAGTACCGATTTCTATAAGTTGTTTACCTAACAAATATGCTTTTGCACTTCTGTAAGGATGAAGAAGTGTAGAATTTTCAACTTGTTTATAAACAACTCTATTTGAAAGTCCTAATTCTTCAAACAATTTTTCTAACAAACCTTTTAAAGTATAAAAATCTGTTTCCAATTTTGATTGCCATTGAGAATTTTCAACATTTCCTGTCAAAACACCTGACAACATCATTGTTTCTTTTACACCAGTTTGTTTTTCTGTTGCATCTGCTTCTTTAAAATAAGTTTTACCAACTTCATAAGCCCAGAAAGTTTTTTGACCATTGTCATAATTATTTTTCATACAAGACAAAATATTTGCTGCCAAAGTTTGTCTTAAAGTTGTATATTCTTCACTTGCAGGGTTTAAAACACTTACTGCTTTTTCTTCATCAAATGATAATGAGAATTGTTTTAATAATGGTTTACCAATCAATGAAGCAGTGATAATTTCATTTAAACCTGAAGAAAGCATTGTTTTATGAACTTTTGCCAAAACTTTTTCTTCGTGCGAAATTGTAGCCGCTTCATTTTTTGTTGGAATTGTAGGTGCAATTTTATCAAACCCATGAATTCTTGCAACTTCTTCTAGTAAATCAACTTCTGTTGTAACATCAACAGCTCTGAATGAAGGAACTTCAAATTTTGCAGCCATTTCGTTTTTACCCAAAAGTTTAAAACCTAATTTTTCTAAAATATTGATAACTTTGTCACCTTCAATTGTGCAACCTAAAAGTTTGTTCAATTGAGAGAAACGAAGCGTAATTTCAATTGGTTCTAATTCATTTTTACCTGCTTCACAAACACCTTCAGTTTTTGCATCAGCAAGTTCAGTCATTAGTTGCATCGCTCTCATCAATGCAGGCTTAACAGCACAAATATCAACACCTCTTTCAAATCTTGCACAAGCATCAGAACGATAACCTACAGAACGTGCTGATTTTCTGTTTGAAGATGAAACAAAATATGCAGCTTCTAATGCGATTGAAGTCGTATTTTCATCTACTTCTGAATTTTGACCGCCAAATACACCTGCAAGACAAACCCCTTCTTCTTGAGTAGCAATAAGAACACTATCATTTGTAAGCTTTCTTTCAACTCCATCAAGAGTTACAATGCTTTCACCTTCATTTGCACGTCTTACACAAAGATAACCGTTAAGTTTATCTCTATCAAATGCGTGAAGCGGAATACCGTATTCCAATAATACATAGTTTGTAATATCAACTACGTTATTAATCGCACGAATACCTGAAGAAATTAATCTTTTTTGCATCCAAGTTGGAGATGGTTTTATTTTAATATCTTTTAAAAGACCTAAAGAATAATATTTACATACATCATAATCTTTAATTTCAACTTTGAAAGCATCAGTTGATAAATCATTAGTTGAAACAATTGGAGAGAAATTTAGTTTTTTATTAAATATAGAACAAAGTTCTCTTGCAATACCGATAACAGACATTTGATCACCTCTGTTTGCAGTAGGTGCAACATCTAGAATGGTGTCTTCTTCAAGCCCCAAAATATCTTCTAATGGTTTTCCCAATTCTGGATTTTTAACAATTCTATTTAAAATAAGAATACCGTTTTCTTCTTGATAATTTCTATCTGCAAGTCCTAATTCATCAGCAGAACATAACATACCTTGAGAAAGAACACCTCTAATTTCGCAAGGAGTAAGAGTAAAAGTTTCGCCAGTTTTTCTATCAAGAACTTTTGAACCGATAGAAGCATAAGGAATAACTTGTCCTTCTTCAATATTTTGAGCACCACAAACAACTGTTTTTTGTTCATTTCCTAAATCAACTGTAACAAGATGAAGTTTATCTGCGTTTGGATGTTGATCAATTTTTACAATTTTTGCTGTAACAATATTTGTAAATTGGAGTTTTACATGTTCAACACCTTCAACTTCTAAACCGCTAACTGTAAGTTCGTGTACTATTTGATTTTCATCTATGTCTGATAAATCTACAAATTCGTTTAACCAATTTAATGATACTTGCATTTTTATAATCCCTTTTTATGTCTTTTCCTACTTAAATTATATCACGGACAGAAAAACTTGAATAAAAAGTAAATAAAAAATTAAATTTTTATGAGTTTATATTTTTTTGAGATAAAATGTAATTACGAATACATATAGAGGTAAAAGATATGTGGGATTATTCAGAAAAAGTAATGGAATTATATAGAAATCCAAAAAACGTTGGAAAAATAGAAGATGCAGATGCAATCGGTGAAGCAGGTTCTATCACTTGCGGCGACGCTTTGAAATTATATTTAAAAATAAAAGACGGAATTGTAACAGACGCTAAATTTCAAACATTTGGTTGCGGTTCTGCCGTTGCAAGTTCAAGCATTTTAACTGAAATGATAATTGGAAAAACTTTAGAAGAAGTTAAAAAAATAACAAACAAAGATATAGTTGATGCTCTTGGCGGATTACCACCTGAAAAAATGCACTGTTCTGTAATGGGACACGAAGCATTGGAAGATGCATTAAAAAAAATATTTAAAGAAGAAGATTTACAAACAGCAGAAAAAGTTATTTGTAAATGTTTTGATGTTACAGAAAACCAAATTATAGAAGCTATAAAAATAAACAATTTAAAAACAATTGAAGAAATCACAAATTACACAAAAGCCGCTGGTGCTTGTGGACATTGCAAAGAACAAATTCAAAATATAATTAATGAAATTTTGGGAAGCAGCAAAAAAGTTGAAGAAAAGAAAGAACTTACATACACTCAAAAAGTCATTAAAATCAATAAAATTATAGAAACCCAAATTGCACCAGAACTTAGAAAAGATGGTGGAGATATCGAATTCATTGATTATGATGGTGAAAAAGTTTATGTAAAACTAAAAGGTTGTTGCTCAAAATGCAAAAATTCAATATTAACATTGAAAAATTTTGTTGAATCAACATTAAAAGAAGCATTTGACGATTCAATTGAAGTCGTAAACAAAACAGAGGAAGAATAATTATGCCACAAGGACCTTTTTTAGATAGAAATTGGATGTCTCAAAATCCTAATTACCAAGAAAGCGATATTGTAATGCTTGGCATGCCTTTTGATGGCACAGTTTCTTATCGTTCAGGCTCAAGATTTGCACCCGAACTTATAAGACTAGCAAGTTGGGGACTTGAAACATACTCTCCTATTTTTGATAAAGATTTAGAAGATACAAATTTCCACGATATCGGAGATTTAGAATTTCCTTTAGGAAATACTCAAGCATCACTTAATTTGATAGAAAAAAATGTAGAAGAAATCTATAAGGATGGTAAAAAAGTTTTTGGAATAGGCGGAGAACATTTAGTTACACTTCCTATCATAAAAGCACTAAAAAACTTCTATCCAAAAGATTTTGTAGTTATTCAATTTGATGCACACACTGATTTAAGAAAAGAATATCTTGGCGAAGAAATGTCACATTCTGCTGTAATGTATCATATTGGAGAACTTATCGGTTTTGACAATATAAAACAAATAGGTATTCGTTCTGGAATGAAAGAAGAATTTGACATTATGAAAAAACATAAAACTAAATTAATCTTTCCTGAACAATTATCAAAATTTAAAACAAAAAATGTGTATATAACAGTAGATTTAGATGTTTTAGATCCATCAGTAATGTCTGGTACAGGAACACCAGAAGCAGGTGGTTTCACATTTAACGACTTAATGGAATGGTTTAAAGAATTAGAAGACTTTAATATTGTAGGTGCTGACGTTGTAGAACTTGCTCCTCATTACGACAATTCAGGAGTATCAACTGCAGTAGCTTCAAAAGTTATTAGAGAACTTTTAATGTGTATGTAGGGATTATGGATACAAAAGAAAGAATTAATACTCTAGTAAAAGAGTTAAATCGTCACAGTTATTTATATTATGTCGAAGAAAACCCATCATTATCAGATTATGAATATGATGAAATGTATAGAGAATTAAAAAAACTGGAAGACGAAAATCCTTCATTGATTTCACCAGATAGCCCAACTCAACGTGTTGGGGCAATAGGAACAAAGTTTGAACCTTTTAAACACAAAATCAGACTTTACAGTTTAGATAACTCAAACAACTATGAAGAACTTGAAAAATGGTACGAACGTGTTGAAAAAGAACTTGGAAAAAGTCCCGAATTGGTATGCGAACTTAAAATTGACGGACTTGCAATTGCTCTAACCTACGAAAACGGGCTTTTTGTTCGAGGAGTAACCAGAGGTGATGGAGTTGTAGGAGAAAACATTACACCAAACTTAAAAACAATCAAATCAATTCCTTTAAAAGTTTTTAATGACGAAAAAGCAAACATTGAAGTTCGTGGCGAAATTTACATGCCAAAAACTTCATTTGAAAAATTAAACGAAGAAAACCTAAAAAACGGAGAAAAAATATTTGCAAACCCTAGAAACGCAGCAAGTGGTTCTTTAAGACAATTAGATAGTTCAATTACTGCAAAAAGAGATTTATCAATGTTTTGCTATACTGCATTGTTTCAAGACGGAGAAAGCGATTTAAAAAGTCATTACGACTCAATTTTACGATTAAAAGAACTCGGATTTAAAGTTAATCCTAACATTAAAAAAGTTTCAAACATAAAAGGTGCAATTGAGTATTGCAAAAACTGGGAATTTAAACGTTTTGAACTAAACTATGCAACAGACGGAGTGGTTATAAAAGTAAACGATTTTGCATTACAAAACGAATTAGGTTTTACGGCAAGAGCGCCAAAATGAGCAACTGCATTCAAATTTCCACCGGAAGAAGTAAACACCAAACTTTTAAATATTGAACTTGGTGTAGGAAAAACAGGAGCAGTTACACCTGTTGCAGTTTTAGAACCAGTTCAACTTGCAGGAAGTACCGTTTCAAGAGCAAGCTTGCACAATTTTGACGAAATAAAAAGACTTGACGTAAGAATTGGCGATACTGTTTTGATTAAAAAAGCAGCAGAAATTATCCCAAAAGTTATCAAGGTTAATATGGAAAAAAGAGAAAACGGATTCACACCATACGAACCTCCAAAAACCTGTCCTTGTTGCGATACTCCACTTGAAACAAGAGAAGGCGAAGTTAATCTATATTGTCCAAATAGTCTTGCTTGTCCAGAACAAATCAGAGCAAAAATAGAATATTGGGTATCAAAAGAAGCTATGGACATAGATTTTGTAGGTCCATCTTTGATTGAACAATTATTTGATAAAAATATGC
>JAZLGV010000123.1:0-26776 GCA_045616505.1 Candidatus Gastranaerophilaceae bacterium
AAAACCATTTGAAATCGCAGACATTGTTAAAAAAGTTGAAAGCTATTTAGGTGAAAAAGCAGAGGGTTAAGCTTTGGTAGAACAAGTTGTTACAAATAAAACATTAGAAAAACTTAAATATGACCTTGTTAGAGAAGGTTTAGTCGAATACGATACTATTGAACAAGCTGAATCTATCGCACTTGCTCAACATATTAACATTGGACAAGCACTTATCAACTCTGGTTTTTTGAGTGAAGACACATTACTAAAATTTTTGGAAAGCAAATTACATATTCCTTATGTAAACTTGGAAGACTACACACCTGATAAAAAATGTATAAAATATATTTCTTACGCAGATGCACAACATTTCAAAATTATACCGCTTTTCAAAATTGAAGATGTTTTAACTGTAGCAATGGCAGACCCTTTTGACCTTTTTGCAATAGACAAAATTGTAGAAACAGCAGGTTGTGCTATTGAACCTGTCATTTCTTCTGAGACATCAATTTTTGCAAAAATTGATGAATATTACAAAAAAGAAAAAGAAATCTGCGAAATCTATACCGACAACAGAAGTTTTGATTATGACTGGAGAGATGAACTTCACAAAGAAGATCTTTCTGAAGAACATATACAAAAAATTATAAGAGCAATACTTAAACAAGCTATCCTTGAAAATATACACGAAGTATACTTTGAATACATGGAACAAGGACTTGGAATAAATTTCAAAAAGAATACAGAAGTTATCGATAGAGGCTACATCCCTTCAATCTTAACTCAATCTTTTATTCTTAAACTTAAATCTATCTCAAATCTTGACCCTACAGTTTCAGAAGTTCCACAAATGGGAAAACTTTGTTTTAAAGTAGATGAAATAAATCTTATCGCAAGTATTTCAACATTCCCAACAATACTTGGAGAAAGAATTTCTTTATCAATCTACAAACCACCTAAAAAATTAGACTCAATAATCACAAACCAAGCAGTAATTTCCACTATAAAACAAGCAGTTGAAGAACCTGGAATAATATTAGTTTGCGGTTCAGCTCTAAGCGGTAAGACTCAAGTAATTTATTCTTTATTACGTGAGATTTCAAACAGCACTAAAAACATTATGACAATTGAATCTATTTCTAAATACAATCTTGCCAACATTAATCAATGCGAACTTAACGAAAATATTGGTTTCAACCTTGATAAAGCACTTCGTTTTATCGAATTCCAATCTCCAGATATTATTTATTTAGAAGGTATTCAAACAAAAGAAGCATTTGACTATTTTTCTAGTCTTGTATTTAAAAACAAAACAATTATTACAGAATTTATGGCAAACAACATGTCAGATTTAAGACAAAAACTTTCTTTTGTAGAATTTGAAATGTTTAAATCTCTTATCTCTTGCATGATATTTATTCATTCACCAGAAAGTGTTGATGTATTTGATAAGAGCGTTGTTCAAAAATATTTAGCATAAACTATTTTAAACTAGAAATAGCTTCTGCAATATCTTTTGCACCATAAATATAACTTCCTGCAACTAATGAATTTGCACCATTTGACGTGCAAATTTTACCTGTTTCACTATTTATACCACCATCAACTTGTATAATTAAATCTTTATGTGCGTTTTGCTTTATTTCTGGAATTTTATCAGCACAATCTTGCATAAATGCTTGACCTCCAAACCCTGGTTCTACGGTCATTACCAATAACAAATCTAAAATAGGTAAATATTTTATAATCTCACTAGCTTTTGTTTTAGGCTTGATTGACATCCCAACTTTTGCACCTGATTTTTTTATCATATCAACAATATTTTCTACATCAGAAACCGCTTCATAATGAAACGTAATAATATCAGCGCCTGCATTTCTAAAAGCCTCAACATATTTTTCAGGATTTTCAATCATCAAATGAACATCCAAAGGAACACGTGAAACTTTTTTCAATGATTTTACAACAGGAACTCCTATCGTAATATTTGGAACAAAATGCCCATCCATGACATCGACATGAATCCAATCAGCACCACAATCTTCTACTTTTTTTATATCACGCTCTAAATTCGCAAAATCTGCTGATAATATTGATGGAGATATTATTGTCATATAAAAACACCTATTATTTTGTAATACCTAATGATTTACAAGCTTCATACGCAGAATTAATTTCAGCTTCTTTTTTATTCTTACCTTCACCTTTTGCTAAAACTTTACCATTATATGAAACTTCTACTATAAATATTTTATCATGTTCTGGACCTTTTGTTTCAACAACTTGATATATTGGCAAATCTTTATTTTGAGCTTGTGTATATTCTTGCAAAATTGATTTTGCATTCAATACATCCAAATTTTCACTTAAATCTTCTACTTCCTTTTTAAAGATTTTTTCTAAATAAGAAAAAAGTTCACCTGTTTTCCCTGATAAATAATAAGCACCTAATACAGCCTCAAACGCACAAGCAATTATTGAAGTTTTCTTTCTTCCTCCTGTTTTTTCTTCTTGTTTGCCTAAAATCAACAATTTATCTAATCCAATTTCCACACCCAATTTTGCCAAAGTAGCGTCTGAAACTAAAACCCCACGCATTTTAGTCATTTCACCTTCTCTAAAATCAGGATATTTTTTATATAAATAATCAGACATAAAAAGTTTTAAAACAGCATCGCCTAAAAATTCTAATCTTTCATAACTTTCAATTATACCAATAGAATTTTCGCCAGTATAAGAAGTATGAGTAAGAGCCTGCTTAAACAGGCTCTCTTGTTCAATTTCTATACCATAAATTTTTTCTAAATCTGTTTTACAAAATTCCATGTGCTTTTAAAATGTCCTTTATAAAGTTTATGAAATCAACACCTAATTGATGAGAAACAACAAAATAATTTAGGTAATAATACATAACAGGAATAGTGAAAACATAACTATCGGTTCTATCTAAAAAACCACCATGACCAGGAAGTAAATCACCTGAATCTTTAACCCCTGCATCTCTTTTAATCAAAGACTCACAAAGGTCACCTATTTGAGCAAAAGTTGTGCATAACAAACCAAGAATTATAGTATTATAAATTCCTAAATTTATAAAATGCCCAACAATCAAAGCACCGATAACTGCACAAAAAGCACCACCTACTGAACCTTCAATAGTTTTTTTAGGACTTACTGTAGGTGCTAATTTATGTTTTCCAAATTTTTTACCAAAATAATAACAACCTGTATCTGTTAATAAAACAGTAACAAATAAGAAAATTACAAATCCTAAACCGTCATTTTGAATGTTCAATTTCAACAAACCTAACGGATAATCAGAATTTATACCTCTTATAGAAAGCAAATGAAGCGGAAACCAACCACTATAAATAAAACCTAAAATAGTTGTAGCGGCATTTGCTATATAAGGTTGTCTGCCTTTAAATAACACCCACAAAAAAGCGACAACAGAACAAAGAGTTAATGCAGGTGCTATCAAATCAAATCTATGGAAATAAATCAAAAGAGCTAAAATCAAATCTGAAAGTAATATAACTTTCAAACTTGGATAAAAGCCTTTATTTTTTAGAATTTTCACATATTCTTTTGAACCGATTATAATGAACAAAGTCAACATTAAAAGCAGAGCAATTCCGCCAAAGAACAAACACGACAATACTATAATAGCGATGATTGTACCTGTAATTACTCTGTTAATGCTATTCTTTTTTACTACTACTTGTTCTTCTTCCATTATACAGTCATAACCTCTTTTTCTTTTTCTGTAACTAAAGAATCTATTATACCTGTATATTTGTCTGTAAGTTTTTGAACTTCGTCTTGTTTATCTTTAATTACGTCTTCTGGAAGATTTTCTGATTTTTCAAGTTTTTTCAAACCATCAACCATATCACGACGTGCATTTCTAATAACTACTTTTGAATCTTCACCGATTTTTTTAACGTCTTTTGAAATTTCACGTCTTCTTTCTTCTGTTAGAGGAGGGAAAGCTAATCTCAAAACAACACCATCAGAGTTTGGTGTAATACCAATTTCTGCCTTAATGATTGCTTTTTCAATTTCTTTCATAATGGTTTTGTCATAAGGAGTAATAACAAGTGTTGTACCATCTTGAACAGAAACTTGTGACATCTGTCTTAATGGTGTTGGAGCTCCATAATAATCAACCAAAACTTTATCTAAAATCATAGGATTAGCACGACCAGAACGAATTTGACCTAATTCTTTTTTAAGCTGGTTCAAAGCTTTTTCCATTTTTTCTTCGCCATTTAAAAATAATTCATCAACTGCTTCTGACATGTTATCCTCCTATATAAGTTCCTATTTCTTTTGAATGTAAAATATTCACAATACTATCTTTTGCTTTAAAATCAAAAACTTCAATTGGAATATTGTTTTGTTTGCACATAGCACATGCTGCTGTATCCATAACTTTTAAACCATTCACAATAATTTCATCATAAGTCATTCTTTCAATTTTCTTTGCTTCAGGATGAGTTTTTGGATCAGCAGTATAAACACCATCTACACCATTTTTAGCCATCAACATTGCTTCTGCTCCGATTTCTGAAGCTCTTAAAGCTGCTGCTGTATCAGTTGTAAAGAATGGGTTTCCTGTACCAGCTGCGAATATAACTACACGACCTTTTTCAAGGTGTCTTATTGCTTTAAATCTCAAATATGGTTCTGCAATTTGATTCATTTGAATTGCAGTTTGAACTCTACAAGGAACTGAAATTGATTTCAAAGCACTTTGTAAAGCCAAAGCGTTCATTACAGTAGCTAGCATACCAACATAATCACCACTTGCTTGATCCATGCCAAAACTTTCAGAATTTCTTACACCTCTGAAAATATTTCCGCCACCAATAACTACGGCAATTTCAGCGCCTGTATCTTTTGCTTTTTTAATTTCTGATGCGATTTGTTGCAACGGAGAAACATCAATACCAAAGTCTTTTGAACCTAACAATGCTTCACCACTAACTTTTAATAAAATTCTTTTATATTTTAATTCTTCAACCATTAGCCACCAACTTCTTTACACTCACTATAACTTCAATTATTTTACTTTAAATCTTTTATAAAGTAAAGAATAGATTTAAAAAAGGGTACAGAAATTAATCCATACCCTTTAAATTCTTATTTATTTTCTCTTACGAGCTGTTTCAGATTTGCGTTTTCTTTTTACGCTAGGTTTTTCATAACGTTCACGTCTTTTTACTTCTGACAAAGTACCTGCTTTTTGAACTTTCTTTTTGAATCTTCTCAAAGCACTTTCAAGACTTTCGTTTTCACCTACTTTTACTTCTGGCATTCGCTTTCTCACCACCTTCTATAATTGGTTAATAATATTTCGGCTAAATTAATAATACACCAAAAATATTATATTTCAAGTGTTTTGATATTATCTGTTTTCGATAACTATTTTAAATGGTTTTTGAATGCAGAAATTTTTATGACCTATTTTCATTTTAAAAAGTCTTTTATCAATCTTTTCATAACGGTCTAAAACATAATCTCTATGTTTTAACAGCTCATTTTCTGGCAAAATCATGCTCTTTTTATTTGCCTCAATAAGTCTATAAAACCAAAAAGAAAGGTCATCTCGTTTCATACCTTTAAAATCTTGTTTATAAATTTGCAATTGCATTTCAACATCTTTATCTGAAAATTTCATTCCAATTTTTGTCAAAATACTTTTATATACAACTTTTAGGGCTTCTTCTTGTTTTTGATTATTCTGCTTTGATAATTGACCTTTTCTTCTTGTGTAAACCATTAAAACATCTTTTAAATTAGCCATTTTAGCTTTTTTACACATTGCATTTGCCCAAAGTGCATAATCTTCACCAAAATTTAGCATTTCAGAATAAAATAAATTATTTTCTATAAAAAACTTTCTTCTTAACATCATAATAGGATTAGCAAATGCAGAATTAAAAAGAAGTAATATTTTCAATTCATCGTCACTTGTTGTAACACTAGCAACACCTGATTTATTAGAAAATCTATATGCTCCACCTAAAACAGAAACATCTTCATGGCTATCTAAATACTCAACTTGTAACTTAAATCTATCTTTCACATAAACATCATCACTATCACAAATTGCAATATATTCACCTTGCGCCATCAACATACCTGAATTTCTAGCCACACCAGGGCCAGAATTTTTAGCAAGTTTTCTATATTTTATACGATTATCATTAAATTTTTCAAAATATTCTTTATAATCTATACTTGAAGCATCATCAACTACAATCAATTCAAAATCTTCAAATGATTGAGATAAAATGCTTTTCATAGTTTTATCTAAATACTCGTAAGGAGTATTATAAAGAGCCATTACTGCAGATACTTTTGGCATTTAGCCTCCTGTTTTATCCTTGTTTTCACAAATCTTACATCATTAAATTTCTAATGATTTCAAATCTTTTCTCCCATAAAAGATAACTAATTATGTCATAAATTTCATTTTATGGCAAATTATTAAAACAATACAACAATATGGTATAATATCTATCATAGCAAAGGTTAAAACAGAAAAATGATATTCAAATTTATAAACAAAGAAAATTTCAAACTTCTAACATTATTATCAAAAAACTTTAAAGGGGTATTTGTAGAATACAAAATACCCACTTTAAAAGAATTAAAAAAAATGTTTAAGAAATAAAATTATTTATTATTTCTTTTTGCTTCTATGGTATCCATCCAATCTTGGTTCTTCAAATACCAATCGATTGTCAATTTTATACCTTCTTCAAATGTAATAGATGGTTTCCAGCCTAATTCAGCTGTGATTTTATCGTTTGAAATAGCATAACGTCTATCATGACCAAGTCTATCTTCTACATATTTGATAGAACTTTCATCTTTACCCATCGCATCTAAAATCAAATGAGTAATTTCCATGTTTGTTTTTTCGTTATGACCACCAATATTGTAAACTTCACCAAATTTACCTTTATGTAAAACAACATCAATTGCTTCGCAGTGGTCATATACATATAACCAATCTCTTACGTTCAAACCATCACCATAAACAGGAACTTTTTCACCTTTTTTCAATTGTGAAATAAAGAATGGAATAAGTTTTTCTGGATATTGGTATGGACCGTAGTTGTTAGAACAACGAGTATTCAAAACAGGAAGTTTATATGTTTCATAATATGCTCTAACCAACAAATCAGCACTTGCTTTTGAAGCAGAATATGGTGAATTTGGTTGAATTGGAGTTGTTTCGTAGAAATATCCTGTCGCTCCTAATGTACCGTAAACTTCATCTGTACTAACTTGTAAATATTTTTCAATACCGATTTCTTTACATGCTTGCAACAAATTCAAAGTACCTTGAACGTTTGTTTCTACAAATATTTCAGGATGTTTAATAGAATTATCAACGTGACTTTCTGCAGCAAAGTTTACTACATAATCAACTTCTTTTACTAATTCTCTAACAAGTTCTCTATCACAGATATTACCGTGAACGAATTTATAATTTGGATTATTTTCTACGTCTTTTAAGTTATCTAAATTTCCGCAATATGTAAGTGCGTCAATGTTTATAATTTTATAATCAGGGTGTTTTTTTAGCATATGTCTAACAAAACAATTTCCGATAAAACCAGCACCACCGGTTACTAAAACTTTTTTCATATTATAATTCCTTTCTATCAATTTCTTTTAATGTTTTTTGAACTTTATCTTTTTCACTCAATATAGGAGTAAAATCAATTTCCCAATCAATATTTATATCTTTATCACACCACAAAACACCTCTGTCTGCTTGTGGAGCATATTCACCTTGTGTTTTATACATAATTTCAACTTCATCACTCAAAGCAACAAAACCATGTGCAAAACCTTTTGGAATAAATAACATTTGTTTATTTTCTTCTGATAATTCAACTTTAACATATTTACCAAATGTTTTTGATTCAGGTCTTAAATCAACTGCAACGTCATAAATTCTACCTTTAATACAACGTACAAGTTTTGCTTGAGAATAAGGTTGAGCTTGATAATGCAAACCTCTCAATACACCTTTTGATGATTTTGAATGGTTATCTTGAGTAAAATCACCTTTTATTCCGTTTGCTTCAAAATCAGTCTTTTTATAAGTTTCCATAAAGAAACCTCTGTTATCACCAAAAACTTTTGGAGTAACTAATACTACATCTTCTACTTCTTGTTTTTCAAATTCGAATGGCATATTTTTAACCTTTACTTATTACTATTAACTACACTTATTACTTCTTTATCATGATTTTTTCAATTTCTGCTATATACATTTCATGATAATCTTTATCAGGATACCACTTTTCGTCTAGTTCTTGATTTATAAAACATTCTGATTTCATTTCTTGTTTATAAAGTTTTTTACATAACAAAACAGTTTTTGCTTCTTTAAAATATGGAGTATCTTCGTGTTCCAAAACAGTAAAGCCAGATTTTGTAATTTTATCTTCATCTCTACCTGAAACAGAACCTAAATATCCTAATTGTTTTTTATATTTCACGTCAAAAAATGATAAAGAAAAAGTTTCAGAACTATCTACAAATTCTCTTGTATATCTTTGAGGACGAATAACGACAAACGCAACATTCTTTCCCCACATAACACCAAGTCCACCCCAACCTGCTGTCATTGTATTTACGTCATTATCTTTTTTAGCTGTAACTAACATCCAAGCCTTACCAATTATTTTGAAAGGACTTTTCTTAAATTCGTCTGGGCTTAGTTCTTCAAATTTTGCCATTACCTACCTCTTTTTATAACTTTTTAAACAATTGATAAATTTTATATATTTATAGTATCATGAACTTATAAAAAACAAAATAAGGAGAATTAAATGACAAAAGTCGCACTAATCACAGGTATTACTGGTCAAGACGGTTCGTATCTTGCTGAGCTTTTACTTGAAAAAGGTTACGAAGTTCATGGTATGAAAAGAAGAGCATCTTCTTTCAATACTTCAAGAATTGACCACTTATACCAAGATATTCATAACGAAAATTTACGTTTTAAACTTCATTATGGAGATTTAACTGATAGTACAAATTTAATTAGAATTATCCAAGAAATTCAACCTGATGAAATTTATAACCTTGCAGCTCAATCACACGTTAAAGTATCATTTGACTGTCCTGAATACACAGCAAATGCAGATGGACTTGGAACACTTAGAATTCTTGAAGCAATCAGAATATTAGGTTTAGAAAAGAAAACAAAATTATACCAAGCATCAACTTCTGAACTTTTTGGACTTGTTCAAGAAACTCCACAAAAAGAAACAACTCCATTTTATCCTCGTTCACCTTATGCTTGCGCAAAACTTTATGCATACTGGATTATGGTAAATTACAGAGAAGCGTACGGAATTTATGCTTCTAATGGTATATTATTCAACCACGAATCACCTAGACGTGGTGAAACATTCGTAACAAGAAAAATAACAAGAGCCGCAGTCAGAATTAAACTTGGCATGGAAGAAAAACTATATTTAGGTAATCTTTCTTCAAAAAGAGACTGGGGTCATGCAAAAGATTACGTTGAAGGAATGTGGCGAATTTTGCAACAAGATGAACCAAAAGACTACGTTCTTGCAACTGGTGTAACAACAACAATCAGAGATTTCTGCACAATGACATTCAAAGAAGTTGGTATAGACCTTGAATGGAAAGGTACAGGCGTTGATGAAAAAGGTATCGACAAAAACACAGGCAAAACTATTGTTGAAGTTGATCCTAAATATTTCAGACCAACAGAAGTTGATTTGCTTCTTGGAGATTCTTCAAAAGCAAGAAAAGAACTTGGTTGGGAACCTAAATATGACCTTGCTATGATGGTTAAAGAAATGGTTGAAGAAGATATGAAAGAAGCTCAAAAAGCTAAAACTTTAATCGATGAAGGTTATAAAATTCTTGTTCCTCAAGACTAAAAACTAATTAATACATATAAAAAAGCTCACAAAATATTGTGGGCTTTTTTATTTTTTACTCTTATGTAAATTTTTCTTGTAATGTTATTTTAAATCGACTACAATTATATTATTGGAGGCAAAATTGATAAACGTTATAAAAAACCTCATAGATTTAAAAGAACATCACGGAATGCTTGGTTTAAAACTTGAATTTGAAGACGAAGGTACAAGTTTTGAGGAAGCAGAATTTTTAAACGAAATACGACAAAAAGCAGAAACCAATTTGATTATAAAAATCGGAGGTTGCGGAGCAATAAACGATATAATACAAGCTCAAAAATTAAATGCAGATTATATTGTTGCTCCTATGATTGAATCTGCTTATGCTCTTCAAAAATTCACAAATTCAATCAACGCCGTTTATCAAAAAAAGACCCCAAAACTAATTTTAAATATTGAAACTATAACAGGAATAAATGCAATTTACGATATTCTTACATCAAAAGAAATCGAACATATATCTGGTTTCACAATAGGACGACATGATTTAGCAAATTCTATAGGTTTAACATCTTACGACATAGATAAACCCGAAGTATTTAACCTTACAAAAGAAACAGCAATAAAAATTGCTACAACTAATAAAACCCTCACTATTGGGGGATACATTAACAAAAAATCTTTACAACTTCTAAAAGAGTTACCTTATTTAACTCAAGTAGAAACAAGAAAAATTTTATTTGATGCGAACAAATTAATAACAGAAAATGATACTTTAGCACTTAAAAAAGCCCTTGAACTTGAGTTAGCATACATTTATTTAAGACAAGAACATCTTGGAATAATTAATAAAAAAGATGCTATGCGAATTATCAACATAGAAAATCGTTTAAAAGAATTTCAAACACCAATTACGGCATAAATTCTAACAAACAGAAATATCAGCAAGAGAAGTTGTTACATATTTTGAATATTCTTTTAATTCTTCTTTTGTCATGTGTCCTGTCGTAACTAAAATTGAACCTTTTAAACCTGCCTTATCTGCCATTTGAGAATCCATTGGTGCATCACCGACAGAAATCGTATTTTCTTTATCTGAGCCAAGTTTTTCTAGAGCAATAACCGCAGGCTCACCCGTTTTTTTAGGCAAAGTTGAATCTTCTTTTCCTATAACTAAATTAAAATAGTGAGAAATTTCAAGGAAATCGAGAGTTTTTTCAGCGTTGTTATGACCATCAGAAGTTACAACAGCCATTTTTACACCTGCTTTTTTTAATTTTTCAAAAAATACATAAGCATCTTTTATAGGTTTTATATAATCATACATCTCTTTCAAAAACTCTTTATGTTCTTCCTCAAAAATATCATCAATTTCATTTTCTGTTGTAGAAACACCAATTTCAATCAATTTTTGTGTAAATTTTTCTATAATTTCATTTCTACTTAA
Organism: Candidatus Gastranaerophilaceae bacterium; assembly: GCA_045616505.1. Taxonomy (GTDB): domain Bacteria; phylum Cyanobacteriota; class Vampirovibrionia; order Gastranaerophilales; family Gastranaerophilaceae; genus JAKSUT01. The sequence goes on from JAZLGV010000123.1 coordinate 11,362, forward strand.
AACAACTATCATTGATTTTGGGATAACTTTATTTTTACTTTTGTCATATCCCATAAATAAAGCTAATTCGTCAAATATTTCTAATGGTAAAGCATATTTTTTTATAACGGCTAAAATTCTTCTTTCGACAACTCTACCCCAATAAGCATGTAAATCAACAAACGTACCGTCTTTATCGAACAAAACAGTATCTACATTTTCTAATTTCCATTCTTTTGTAAACAAGGTTGCCATTACTTGTTAAACTCCAAAACTGTATTTACAAAATTTGTAGAAATTTCTAACGCTTTTTCAAAAACTTCTTTATTTTCAAAAAAATCATCTCTTGAAATATAATCTTTGACAATTTTTCTTGCAAAAGTTCCGACTGCAATTCCGTCAATTGGGATTTCGCACATCTTCACTAAAGCAGCAGATTTTGTATTTGTCCCACCTGACATCATAATATAAGCGTCTAAATTTGCACCTTCAAAAAGTTCAGCAGATGCAACTGCTTGCAAAGTTGTTCTGTAATTGTCTTTTCCCCCAGACATTGGACAACCGTCTGCCTGAATTATTGTTGTATAAGGCTTTCTTGATTCTACCATTTTTCTTGTAACATCTATCAATGCCTCATCGCCCAACTTTAATCTATCAATAGAAATACTAATTGGACCACCATAAATCCTGTTTAATTCATTCCATTCGTTTAATATATTATCTTTATCACCATCAACAGCATGAAATTCAACAGCATCAATTCCTAAATCAATCAATGGTGGCAAAAGTTCCGCCAATGGTTTAAACATACTTTTCATTTCGATTGCATTATTAGGACAAGCATTTTTACATTTTTCACAACCTAAACATTTCTTTGAAACAACTTCAAAACCATCAGCCGTTTCTTTTATTGCATCATGGATACAAGAAGAAGTACAAGCACCACATTTTATACAAGATTTTTTATCTATAATTGCTTTATTAATATGAGGATCACCCTTTATACCAACAGACACACACAAATATCTGTCATCTTTTATTCCTGCACGTTCTAAACCTCTTTTTGCAGCTTTAACAACATCAATATCAGCTCTGACATCGAAAAAATTACAACCACTTAAAGAATAAAGTGCAATAAGTCTTTCAATTTGTTCTACATCACCATTTCCTGCGCCACAAACTAATTTAAAACATCTTTTTTCTTTAAAAATATCGTATAACATTGTTATTTCACCTCTTTCAAACATAATATCACAAAATGACAATAAGAAATATTAAGAATGTAGTAAAAAAAATTAATAAATTATTGAATTATTATTTTTTTGATTTTACAATATGTACAAAATTATATATTGGACAGAATAGCCAAAAGATAAAGAAGCGTATTAGTAGCAGGGGTAACAAGATAAACAATGATTAACAATTTAACATTAGATAATATTGTAGAATACATAAATTCACCAAAAGATGTAAAAAAATTATCATTACCAGAACTCAACCAACTAGCTGACGAAATCAGAAAGATGTTGATTAATAGAATAAACGAAACTGGCGGACACATGGGTCCAAACCTTGGAGTTATAGAATTAAGCATTGCTCTTCATTATGTATTTAACTCACCAGTAGATAAAATAGTTTTTGATGTTTCGCATCAATCTTATACACACAAAATATTAACTGGACGAAAAGAAAATTATTCAAACCGTTATAAATTTAATGACATTTCTGGTTTTACAGATCCAATAGAAAGCATCCATGACCAATTCAAAGTCGGTCATACTTCTACATCAATAAGTTTGGCTACTGGACTTGCCAAAGCAAGAGATTTATGCAAAAGAAACGAAAATATCATTGCTATCATTGGAGACGGTTCATTAAGTGGCGGAGAAGCATTTGAAGGACTTAATAATGCGTCACTTTTAAAATCAAACTTAATTATTATCGTAAACGACAACGAAAGATCAATAGCTGAAAATGTTGGCGGTTTATATGATAACCTTGCTGAACTAAGACAAACTAAAGGTCAATCTAAAAATAATTTCTTTAAAGCATTAGGATTTGATTATCTTTATCTTGAAAACGGAAATTGCATAGAAAATTTAATAAATACACTAAAAGGTGTTAAAGATATAAATCACCCTATTGTTGTTCACATACATACACTAAAATCAAAAGGTTTAAAACAAGCTTTCTTGAATCAAGAAAAATATCATTCTATGCCAGCACATTTGCTTGATGCGATACCAAATACAAACAAGTATATTGAAAATTATTATACAGATACAACAAATTTTATCTTAGAAAAATTAAAAAATGATAAAAGAATTGTCGTAATAAATCCAGCAGCTCCAGGAGGAATAGGATTTACTCAAGACTTTAGAGAAAAACTAGGAACTCATTATGTTGACGTTGGAATTGCAGAACAACACGCCGTTTCTTATGCAGCTGCACTTGCAAAAGGTGGAGCAAAACCAATTCTTGCGATGCAAAGTTCATTTGCACAACGTGCATATGACCAATTCTCACAAGATTTTGCGATGAACAATCTACCTGCGACAATTTTACTTTACCGTACAGGTTTAACAAGCCTTGATGCAACACACGTTGGATGCTATGATATTCCACTATTTTCAAACATTCCAAATTTAGTTTATTTAGCACCGACATACAAAGAAGAATATTTGCGCATGCTTGATTGGTCAATAGAGCAAGATAAATATCCTGTTGTGATAAGAGTTCCAATGGGAGCATATCATAAAACTGATGTTAAAGATAAAACTGATTATAATATATTGAATAAATACAAAATGGTAGAAAAAGGTTCTGATGTTGCAATATTACCAGTCGGAAACTTCTTCGAACTTGGGGTAAAAGTAAGAGAATTATTAAAAGAACACGATATCTATACAACATTGATTAACCCAAGATTTATCAGTGAACTAGATAAAAATATGCTAGAAAGTTTAAAGAAAAAACATAGATTAGTAGTAACAATCGAAGATGGTTCTTTAGATGGTGGCTTTGGAGAAAAAATTTCAAGATTTTATGGTGATTCTGATATGAAAGTTTTGAATTTTGGAGCAAAAAAAGAATTTTATAGCAGAGTGCCATTAACAAAATCTTATGAAGATAACAGATTAACTTCAAAACACATTATTGAAGACATTATTAGCGTATTAAACAACATTTAATTTATCAATAAGTTTTCACAAATAAATATTGCGCCGTGCAAAATTTTTGCACGGCGTAATATTTTCTTTTAACAAACTCAAACTATTTAAAAAGTTTATCAATTTGTTTATTTGCTCTTGCTTTAGCTTCTTCTTTTGCTTTCGCTTTAGCTTTTGCTTTTGCTTCAGCTTTTATTTGTTCTTTTGATTTAGCATTTGCTTTAGCATTAGCTTTTGCTGTTTTTGCATTTTGAACTGTTGTTTTTGTTTTGCTAATTGTACGTTCAGCTTTATCTAATTTATTTAAAATTTTATCAGTTGTATCTGCATAAGATGCAGTAACTGCAAAATTTGTTCCAATAAATGCCATTGCCAATGTACTTGCAATCAAAGTTTTCTTTAACATATCATATCCTCACTATAAACTATGCTTTATCATGATAAACTTTTTAAAAAAAATGTCAAGTTATGCTTTACTTTAAATCTTTTATTTTAAATTTAATTCCACATATACACATGTATTTTATTTTTTTATCATTATCATTACTTACCGAAAAACACCACTTAATTATTTTTTTTATATTTTTTATAATTTTTTTCATTTTTACATACCACGATTCTTTTAATAATTAATAAAAATCAATAATTTATCTGCTTCCCAAACACAACTAACAATCTTTCTTTAGGATGCCATTTTATACATTCTTTTTTTAAAAAAACTAAATATGCAAAAAAATTCCTTATACATTTTTTTATCGGATTTTTATATAATATAAAATGATTTTTTAATAATTCTAAATCTAAAATTTCTCTATCCTTTGGTCTTTTCAACTCTTTACTATAAGAATCCTTATGCATTCTCCAATTTGTAAGCATTTCTTTTATGTAAAAAACATCATTTTTTTGAACAACTTGAAACCACAAATAATAATCTAAAGCAGCTTTAATTGGAGAATTAAAATCTAAATTTTCTAAAATATCTTTTCTTACCATTACTGAAGAAAAAGTTGAAATCAAATTAAAATTTCTCATATCCTTCAAAATATTTGCAGGGTAAGTTTTAGAACTCAAAATTTCTTGACGTCTTCTTTTATAATCTTCAAAGCCTTTAACTTTTTCTTCATACCCAAAGATATTTACATCATTAAAAATCAATGAAATATCAGGATTTTCGCTAATTACTTTTGCTTTTTTTTCTAAATAATCAGGTGTAATCGTATCATCAGACTCTAAAAAAGCTATATACTTCCCTTTTGAAAGTGATATGCCATATTTTACAGTTTGAGCTAAACCTTTATTAGAATTATTTTCATGAGTAAAAAGTTTTATTCTTGCATCTTTGTGACAATATTCTCTAATTACCTCTAAAGAATTATCTTTAGAACCATCATCAACAATTATCAACTCCCAATTTTTATAAGTTTGGCAAAGGACACTTTCTATTGTTTCTCTAATATAATTTTCATAATTATAACTAGCTGTAACTATTGATATTAAATCATTATAACTTTCCATAAAACTATATTATCATAAAAAACATTTATACAAAAAGTTTATCCATTAGTAATTAATTATGATATTGAAAAGAAAGAATTTTTATTCCAAACAAATAAACTCTCATTCTTTTTCGTCCTTTTGATACCTTAAAAAGAATGTCTTTAAAACTCTTTTTCAATTTTATTTTAGACAAAAAATTCTTGCACGCTTCATAATTTCCAATTCCACCATTTTCTTGAAGATTATACACTTCAATTTTATAAGCGTTTTCTGATACCTTATCTATTTTCATTTCATCTATTTTTAATTCAGAATTATGTACAACCAACACAACATCTATAGTCTGTTTATTAAAATGTTCATTGATTTTTTTTGACATTTCAATAAGATCTTCGACAGATTCTTCAATTTCGTGATAGCACATATAAAGAATTAAAGAATGTTTTGACTCTCTTAATTTTTTAATTAAACGATTATTTTTTCTATCAAACTTTTCTTTTACAATTTCATACCCTTTAGATAACTCCATTCCCTTTGGAAAATCGTGTTTAAATATAAAACCTGTTTTCTCATCCAAATAAACATCACATTCTTCTGGATATTCTGTTTCACCTGTTTTTTTTAAATATTCTTTATTTATAAAACCTTCAAAATTATTACAAATAAACTCCATTCTATTTTTGAAATTTGAACACCCAAGCCAATCAAAAGGAGATGAAAAAACTCTTAATCTTGCTTTTGCTAGCATTTCAGCACAAAAACAAGCAGAACCTAAAGAAAAAATACAATCATATTTATTTTTAAATAATGGTAAATCTTCTGTCTTCATTATATTTCACCCTTTAACTATGCTTTATTATATCAAAAACTTTCCTTGTGTTTCAACCACAAAATAGAATCTTACTTAAAAATAAATTTTTGTTACACATAAGACTCCAAAAAGTCAATTTTTACCGAATAAAATTGTTTATTAACATGTAAGGTAAGGTGTGTTATTTATGGAAATTAATTCTTCTGTTTATCAAAATAATTCTGCGACCAATATCAACAAAAAAAATACAAGTTTTGGTGCAACAAAATTATACAATGTTAATCTTAAAAAAATGGTCAATGGCAATGTGGACAAATTCATCCCTGCTGAAATTTTAAAACTTGACCCAAATGATATGGCAGATAAATCAGAAATCAAAAAACTTTTTGGACCTTGGAGCAGAACAGAATACGGCGAAGATACATTCTCAAACTTCATACAAAACATAGAAGGTAACTACTTCGTAACTGCAATAAAAGACAAAGCTCAAGAACTTAGCAAAAAAATAACTTGCTTTATTCAAACAACAGATGCAAAAAATGCTCCGAACAAAACTAATTATGAAATAGTATATCTTCAAGCTGCACCAAACCTTAAAAAAACTTCAGAAGCAATTAAAGGTTCTGGCGAACTTTCTATGTATAATGCAGTAAAAGAAGCAAAAGAAAACGGTTTTCAAAAAGTTCACGTACTTTCAACAAACAATCCGTTTTACGAACATTTAGGCTTTGATAAAAAATTAGAAATTCCAATAGAAGACAAAGAAGGTGGAGTTTTTGAATTACCTGCACAAAAATTTGATGAATTTTTAAACAAAGTCGCAAAAAAATACAACCTAAAATAAAATTTTCATTCATGATAAAATCAGAATATGGAAAAAGCAGATTTACATATTCACAGCAAATTTTCTGATGGTAGCGAAACTATTGAAGAAGTTATCAACTCCATTAAAAATGCAGGATTGAAAACCTTTTCACTTACTGACCATGACACTATTAATGGTATCGAAAAAATAAAAAAATTAGTTCCCCAAAATGTAAATTTCATCATTGGGGTTGAATTCACTTGCGAAACAACAGGTTGCAAATGCCATATTCTTGGCTACAACTACGACATTACAAACAAAAAAATCAACGCTCTAATTGAACAAAGCAAAAAACTTAGAAAAATAAAACTTGAAACAAGAATTAAATATTTAGCAGATATTTGGAACATACACCTTAATCAAGAAGAACTTGATTGGTTATACTCAAGACAAAGTGTTGTAAAAACTCATATCGCAAACATTTTGGTTAATAGAAATTTGGAAAAAGACCCAGTTTCTGCAATGAAAAAATATCTTGAAGGATGCGAAATTCCAAAAACAAAACTAGATGCAGCAGAAGCGATTGATGCAATAAAAGATGCTGGGGGAATTTCTATCTGGGCTCATCCTCTTGGTGGCGAAGGTGAAGACCATATTTCAGAAGAAGAATTTTTAGTTCAACTTGAAATAATGAAAAAACTTGGAATAAGAGGTTTAGAATGTTACTATTCAAGATATTCTATGAAAGAAGTTGAGCTATTGCTAAAACACGCAAAAGCAAATAATTTACTAATCAGCGGTGGAAGTGATTATCACGGCACAAACAAAACAGTAAATATTGGAAGCCTAAATTGCGAAAACATTGAAATATCACAAGATAAAATATCAGTCCTAAAAGAACTCAATATTTTATAAAAATCACATAATAAAAAAAGCGGGTTTGAAATTTTCAAACCCGCTTTTTTTATTTTAATTATTCATGCAAATTACTATTTAATAATTTCTTTTAAATGTTCTAGTAATTCACCAAGTACACCAGATTCTTCTTGAACACTATTTGATTCAGAAGCTGTTTCTGTTGCTGTATCAGCATTCTTTTGAATAACTGTTTCAATTTCTGCAACTGCTTTATAAATTTGTTGAACACCAATTTCTTGTTCTTTTGAAGAAACTGCGATTTCTTGCATAATTTCATCAACTTTTTGAGTTTGTGTACTAATTTCTTTGATAGACTCATAAACTTCTTGAGCAATTGCATTTGAACTATTACACAATTCAATGTTGTTTTGAATTAAAGCAGTAGTTTCATTTGAAGAAGCTGTACTTCTTTGAGCCAAGTTTCTAACTTCTTCTGCAACAACTGCGAAACCTTTACCTGCTTCACCAGCTCTTGCTGCTTCAACTGCTGCGTTCAAAGCAAGGATGTTAGTTTGGAATGCAATTTCGTCAATTACTTTAATAATTTTTGAAATTTCTTGGCTTGAAGAATCGATTTTCTTCATAGCTTCCATCAACACTTGCATTTTTTCAAAACCAACAGAAGCAAATTGTTGGCTATCTTTAGATAGTTTTGCAGCAAAGCCTGAGTTTTCAGAGTTTCTATCAATCATAGAAGAAGTTTCTCTGATACTTGCAGAAATTTGTTGAACTGATGCTGCTTGTTGTCCACTACCAGTTGCCAAAGATTCACTTGTTCTATTTAATTCTTGAGAAGAATATAATACTCTTTCAGAAGAATTTTTAATATTATTATAAATTTGTTCTAATTGACCAACTACTCTATCTGTAAATAAGAATTTTGTTCCAACAATAATCAATAACAATAAAATCACGTTTACAGCTAAAATAATCACAACAGTTTGATTTACAATTTCATCAACTTCTGTAAGATAAACACCTGTTGCAATTACCCAATTCCAATCTTTATACGCTCTTGCTGTTGAGATTTTATTTACGATAACGCCGTCTTTTGGTCCACCTTTTACTTTTCTTACAACTTTGTAAGCGTAAAATTCGCCACTTCCAGATTTTGCCATATTGGTAATATCTTGATAGAAATATTTACCATCAGGACCTTGTGTTTTTGTACAATCTGAATGAGGAGGTCTTTTTGGATTATAAACCATTACGTTGTTATAATCATTAATCCAAACATAGTTTTTACCATTTTCATAGCTGTAAAGTTCAATCATCTTTTCAGCTGCTGCTTTTGCTTCTGCAACAGTCATTTCGCCCTTTTTAGCTTTTTGCCCATAGTAATCGACCATGTTATAAGCTGTTTCAGAAATTTCTCTGATTTTAACTTTTGCAGATTCTGTTACACCTTTTTTAATTTGAATAATACTAACGACTGATGTCGCAACCACGATAAGCACTGATAACACGATAACCAATACGTTAATTTTTCCTCTAAACGTCATTTTTTTAAACATAATATCTCCTGAATAACTTCCTTGTGTCACACAATGATAACCTATTTTTTAACCCATGTCAATAATATTAACAAATTATATTTTTAAGTAATGTTAACAATTAAAAAACATGTAGCAATTTTTATTTTTAGGGGGTTTCATGCAGTATAAATGTATACATAAAGTAGAGATACAATTATGACAAAACAACTACCTCCGAAATTAGAAGATTGGTTTTATAAACTAGGAACAAACAATTCCTCTCAAATTGCCACTGCCATTTTAGCAGGTTTTAAAATGTTTTTTATACCTTTTGCCACTCTAAAGGATACAAAGGCTTCTCCTGAACAACGCAGATATGCTGCAATGAGAGACTTTATCACAGAAGGTTTAGCCGTTGCAATGTATATCGGACTTACTGGTCTGGCTCAAAAAAAATTAACTGCACCTATTTGCAAAAAATATTTTGCAAAAAAAGCAAAATTATTAGAAACAGGCAAAATTAAAGGATTAGAAAACGAATTAACAAAAGAAGAATTAGAAACACTTAAAAATGTTAATCCGAAATTTTTACAAGAAGTAGGTTTACAAGACCTAACTTCTCGTATTGATATTAATGGAAATACAGTATCTAAAATTAAAGCAAGCGATGAAGCTATTGAACACGTAAAAAAACTAGATGTCATTGTGGACAAATTACAAACAAAATGGCAAGATTTACCACAAAAAACCGTAGGCGAAAAAATTAAAAACGCATTTAGTAGTAAGAGCAAAATACAAAAACCAATAGATGCGTTTAAAAACACTCGTATAAACATATCTCAAATTTGTGTTTGGACATTAGCTCTTTCAATAATACCTATTGCTTGTAATGTAATTCTTACTCCTGTTATGAACGTATTAAATAACTCATTAGAAAAAAATAAAAAACCACAAGTTAACAATAATCCAGTAAACACACCAACTAAAGTTGTAACAGATATAAACAATAATAAGAATAAAACTAATTTTGGACAATACCATAATTACAGTTACAACAGAGGAATGATGAGGGTATAACAATGACAGGAATAATGACAAGTCCATATTTTTCAGAATGTGTCCAAAATTCAGCTTTTCAAGTTGTTTCAGAAGGTACTTTAAAGGCAGTCGGAAGACCTTTATTTACATTAGCAGATAAAAATGCAAAACCAGATGAACGCAAATATGCAGCAATGAGAGCTTTTGTTTTTCAAGCATTAAGTATGGTTCTTTATGGTGCAACAGTAACTACCATTGTAAAAAAAGGTGGTTATAAGATGCTTAGAAAAATGCCTGTATATAAAGATATGGATGCCTGCAAAGCAAATAAAAATTTAAAAAGTTTCAATAAGGCATTTGCAGAAAATAGTGCAAAAAAAATGCCTACTGATGCTCAAAAGAAAGCTGAATTTTTAAAGAAGAATAGAGAACTAGCACTTGTAAAGGGTGCAATGGAACAAATAGTAATGATAGGTTCAGGTATAATTTTAACTATCCTATGCCCACTACTTGTAACCAAAGTAACACACCCTATTATGAAGGGATTTGAAAAAATAACAAATAAAAACAATGAAAAAACTCAAACTCCTAGTTTAGATAAAACTTGTTAATCTCTAAAATAAAGGCTTAAAATAATGAAAATTTTACCTATTCATCAATCGCTTATCGCAAACAATCAAGCTAAGTCTAATTTCAATGCAAAATATTCATCTTGCAAAATTAATACTTCTAACCAAGATACATTTCAAAAAGTAAGCTTCAAAGGAAGTTCTGATTTTGAAAATGACGATTTTTCTATTCTTGGTGCATTAGATATGATGGGTAGAGTTATATCTGGAGAAACAAAAGACGCAGAAAGAAAGCAACAAGACAAAATTAAAAACATTTTTAAATCTGTTGTCATAGAAAACAAAAATTTAGAAAACTCACCAATTGCATCATTAAGACAAATCGGTGAAAACAATTTATACTCAGGCTCTATGCGTGATACAGCAAAAAATATGGACAAACTTAAAGAACTTGGAGTTAAAAGAGTTGTTTCTTTTTGTCTTCCTTCAGAAACACAAATTGAACAAGCTTGCAGAGATAACAATATAGATTTTCACTACTTCTATGTTCCACAAGGCTTTGAATTCGGAGGAACAGAAGCTTCAAACGCCTCTATAAAATCAAATATGACAGGAAGTTTTGCCAAAGTTGTAGAAGAAATCAAAAAAGGTGATTGCATAATAGGTTGCGAAAGCGGAAACCAAAGAACAGGTACAATGATAGGTATTCTGTCATTAATTCTTCCTCAACCTATATTCAAAATTGCAGAAGAAAATTTACCTGAACAATCAAAAATTTTTGGTGAAATTATTATTGACAAATTAAGCACCGCAGAAAAAAATATTCTTGGATATACAAAAGAATTTAGCGATACTATAACTAAAAAATTAATGAATTATGTCTAAACGTAAATAATAAAACAATTAATTTTATTACGTTTTTAGTTCGCAATTATTTATTCTTCAACTGTTACGCTTGCATTTGTATAGAATTTCAAAAAACCGCGATAGTTATTTATAAATTCTGATGAATCTTGACCTTTTTGATAATAAATAGTTTCACGATAATCAACAAAATTGTTTGCTGAATTTATTGTATCAATTCTAATTGCATCATCTTGAATTTGATATTTAAAATAATGCGCAGGATCAAGGCTATCTTTTCTAATAATATCTCCATTTTTATCTTTCATAAACGTACTTTTATAACTATATTGAGAACTTGGAGATTTTACATATACCATTGAATTTTTATAAACAAGTTTGTCTGGAGTAGATTCCTCTAAAATTAAATCATACACTTGTTTTGTACTTGGACTAATTTTAAATTCCATGTGTAAAACGTCGCCTGAATATGGAGTATAACCACCTTCTACCAATTCTGATTTTTTAGTCTTTGTATTCAAACCCAAAAGGTCAAACATAGCTTTAACATTCTCATCTTTAAACAATTCAGCTTGTTCTGTTCTTGTCACATTAACAACAGGAGTTTCTTCTTCGACTTCTTGAGTAGAAATATCTTCTTTAGTTTCATCTATTACTTCTTCAGTTACTTCCTCTGTAACCTCATCTGTTTTTTCTTCTGTTTCATCTTCTGCAACAACAACTTCTTCTATTTCTTCATCAGGAGTTGTTTCTTCTGTATTATCTTCTTCAATAATTTCAGGTTCTTCCGGAATTACCTCATCATCTATATCCTCTGTTTCTTCAACAACTTCATCAGTTTCGTCTTCTTTAACTGTTTGTGTATCTTCCTCTTGTTCAATCGGAGTTTCATAAATCGGAGTTGTAGGTTGTTTGCAACCCATAACAGTTGCCATTCCAAGCAAAGCCGCAACAGAAATACCTTTTAAAGCTTTTTTACTTATTGCATAAGTACCTTCAAAATTTGGATTTGAAGTATGTTCTTTAACTTTTAAACCTTGATTTACAGTATGAAAACCAACAGATGAAACCGAATTAATAAACACCGAAAAACCCCTTAAATTAAAATACGACAGATATAGAATAACCCGTAATTTATTTTTTTTGCTAGTTTTTCATGCAAAAAATTACATTTTTTTACAAATTATCTTACTTTTTGAAATTTATAATAAGTGATGCTGAAGGCTGCAAAGGTACACCTATTTGTTTTTCCAAAGAAGCCGCAGCAGTATTATAATTCAACAAAGTGTTATAAAAATCTAAACGTGCATTTAAATATGTATTTTCACCATCTTTTAGTTCGATAGCGTCACCTACACCAGCTTTATAACGACCTGTAACTTGTCTATATTGTTCTTTTGCTTCATCTAATGCAAGTTTTGCAATTTTTATTGTTTCTTCTGCAGTTGTTAATTCAAAATAATCTCTTTTTACATTAAAATAAACATCATTTTTTGTATTTTCATAATCTGCAACTGACTTTTGGTATTTTGCATTTGCTTCATCAATTTCTTTTTTAATTTTCATTATATTCAACGCACTATAATTCAAACCTACACCAACTTGACCTGATGATAATTTATATTCTGAATAATAATTATAACCACCAAATGCTGCAATATCAGGAGTAAATTTACGTTTTGCTGCTCTTGCATTCATTTTTTCTGCATCTACAAGTTTTTTAGCACTTATAATTTCAGGTCTGACATCCATTGCTGTTGCAATAACGTCATCAATAGTTACATCATATTTATTAATTGGTAATGTTCCTGAAAGTTCAAAATTTGAATATTCTGGAATACCCATAATTTTTGCTAATTCAATATTCGCAACTGACAAAGTGTTTTTTGCTTTTACCAATTGCAATTTTGCTTTTCCTAAATTGTATTCAGCAATAACAACATCTATTTTGGCTTTTTTACCAATATTATAAAATGCCCATGCCTGTTTTAGTTGCAATTCATAATCTTTGACTGTATCTTCATAAACTTTCACTTGTGCTTGAGCAAATAAAATATTGTAATAAGTCGTTTTTATATCATAAATTATTGAATTAATATTTTCTTTTGTAAGAGCTTGTTTAGATTCGTAAGTTCTTTTTTCTCTATCTGCATTTGCTTTTGCTTTACCAAAATCAAACAACATCATTTGAGCAGAAACACTTGCAACAAAACCTTTTTGGTTTGGAGAAGTATAATAGACTTCATTATCAGAAGAATGATTACCTGCTGCAGCACCGTAAACATTTGCTGATAATTCTGGAAAATATTTTGACCATTCTTGACCAATTTTAGTTTTTTGGGCAATTTCTGAATATACCGCAGATCTTATCGCAGGGTTTTGAGTCACAGCAATATTTATACAATCTTCCAAAGTAAATACTGAATGAACGTCATTTGTATAAGTTTTTGTTTGCGTTGGTTGATTTTTCTTATTTTTATCAACTATCGCAAATGAAGAATTTGCAGAAAAAACAAATAAAACCAAAATGGAAATTATTATATAAAAACTCTTTTTATTAATCATTATTACTTCCTTTATTATTGAAATATTTATCTACAATGCCTTGAATAATCACATAAAAGGCAGGTGTTAAAACAGTACCCAAAGTGGCAGCTGCAACCATACCGCCAAATACAGTACAACCAACTGAAATTCTACTGTTTGCACCAGCACCTGATGCAAATAACATTGGCATAATACCTAATACAAATGCTAATTCAGTCATCATAATCGCTCTAAATCTTAAATGTGCAGCTTGTACGGCAGCATTTTCAATAGATAATCCATTTTTTTCATGCTCTGTTTTTGCAAACTCTACAATCAAGATAGATTGTTTTGCCGCCAAACCGATTAATGTAATCAAACCAACTTGAGAATACAAATCAAGTGATTGACCAAGCATCAATTGGAAAATCAAAGCACCGATAATTGCGACAGGTGAAATCAAAAGTACGGCAACTGGAATCATCCAACTTTCGTAAAGTGCAACCAAGAACAAATATACAAATAACAAAGCTAAACCAACGACCAAAACTGTTTGACCTGAAGATTCTTTTTCTTGTAATGATGTTCCTGACCAACTATAAGAATAATCGTTTGATAATTCTTTGTCTGCCAAATTTTCCATAGCTTTCATCGCATCACCAGAAGATTTTCCACTAGCTTGCATACCTTGAACTTGAACAGAACGGAATTGGTTAAATCTTGTTATTTGAACTGCACCAGTTTTTTGTTCTGAAGTTATAACAGTTGAAATCGGAACCATATTTCCGTCTTTGCTTTTTACATATATTCTTGATAAATCTTCTATTTTACCTCTGTAATCACCTTCAGCCTGCATATATACCCTAAATACACGACCTAATTTGTTAAAGTCATTGATATATGAAACACCTAATGTTGAAGACAAAGTGTTTTGAAGTTCTGCTATATCAATATTTTGAGCCAATACTTTTTCATAATCAATTGTTAGTTGATATTGAGGTACATTTGCTTGGAATTGAGTATAAACATTTTGCAATGTTGGATTTTGATTTGCTTTCAAAATGAACTGATTTGCAGTATCAGAAAGTTCTTGAACAGATTTATTTGTTAAAGAGTACAATTGGAATTCAAAACCACCCATCATACCCAAGCCATCAATAGCTGGAGGTGAAAATGTTTGAATTGATGCTTCTGTGATATTTGCAGTTTTTTTATAAATTTCTCCTAAAATAGCATTGTGAGAAAGATTTGTTGGACGACCTTGACATTTTCTTATTACCCAGCTAATTGGATTAACTTTTCTCTTACCCCATTCATCAAGAGTAATAACTAAAATACCTTGGTTTGAAGGTCCACCATTAAAAGCTGTAACTTTTAATACCCCATCAATTTCTTTTATCTCATCACTTGCTTTTATACAAACATCTTGAGTTCTGTTTACAGAAGCTCCATCAGGTAATGTTACCGCAGATAATAACAATGCTTGGTCTTCATCTGGGATAAAACCTGTCGGTACAACTTTAAACAATAATAGCATTAAAAGTACGATTGCTACGTAAACTTTTATAGTGAAAATTTTGTCTAATACAAATTTTTTAACTACGTCTATGTACCATACCGTCAAAATTTCAAAATATTTATTAAATAAACCTAAATATTTATCTATAAATTGTTTTGCTTCTTTGCAAAATTCTTCTAATTTTTTATTTAAGATTTGTTTTTTTTCTTTTAATTTATCTTCTTTTAAAACAATGGAACACATT